>JALOLT010000157.1 GCA_025455775.1 Fimbriimonadaceae bacterium | reverse complement strand
CACGGAACGGCGCCATTGGGTGGATGCGAAAGACGGTGCTGCCATCTTTTGTGACATGCCTGGAACTCCCTTCTCACCAACAGCCTGGACCAAAAACCCCCCGAGAAAAGCAAGCACCAGGGAGTCTCCAGAACGGAAAGGGAGCAATAGCCCATCATAGAGTCATGACCCGCATCACGGCATTGCTCAGACCCCACCAGTTGGAAGAGGTGAAAGCCGCAGTCGCTGTCGCTGGCGTCCAAGGCATGACGGTCAGCGACGTCAGGGGCTCCGGGGACTCAGAATCTGGGTGGGAGGGCGGCCTCATCAGGATGCCAATCAGAGCCAGACTCGAAACGGTCGTGGAAGACGACCAAGTCGAGGAAATAGTCTCCATCATCATCGCTTCGGCGAGAACCGGAGAGCCAAACGATGGCAAGATCTTCCTGGAACCAGTCTCAGGAGCAGTGAGAATTCGAACTGGAGAGACGGGACCCGAGGCAATTTGAATCCATCAACCTCATTATTCGTCATAATGGCAGTGCAGGATTTCCGATGTTGACCAGATTTAGTACCTCTCTCCTGGCCCTCATAGCCTTTGCCGCCATCAGCCCCGCAGCTGTCGTCGTTACGAGCAATACAAAAAGCGGGGACACGATCAGGGGTGAACACACGTTCCGCCTGACAGCTCAGCCACAGGATGTTGTGACAAAAATGGAGATGTTTGTGGGCAGCCGCCTGATCGGAACCGCAACCTCGACTCCCTACACCTTTACCCTTGACACCCTGAATGAAGCGGACGGACCTTTCGAAGTTCGCTTCCTGGCAATCACCAGTGAAGGAGATAACGTCAACACAGTCCTCAAACTCACAATCGATAATGGTCTCGCAAAGGGAGTGGACTTCCATGTAGACGCAGCGAATCAAGCTGTCAGTGATGGGAAATGGGACGAAGCGATTCAGTCCGGCCGGACTGCTCTTAAGATCGACTCGACCAACAAGAAGGGGATGATCGCTTTGAGCCGCGCCTACTATGGCAAAGGGGTCTTTGACCTCGCGGAAAAGTTTGCTGGTGATGTCCTGGCTGCCGACGCAGCCAATGTCGAAGCCCTCGAAATGTTGGCTGCGATCAATCTGCGAAAAGCTTTCCGAGCCTTCACTTCCGGTACAGGAGATGTCGTCTCCACCATCGGAGACGCGATGAAGAGTGCGGCTCGCGCACGACGAACCTCAACCGAGGTTCGAATCGAGAGCTTCCCAGCGGTCACTGACTCAAATGCCCTCGCCTACGCTGATCTGCTCTTCGTTGGGCACCGCTACACTCGAGCCCTGCAAGTCCTCGAGCCGATTCTGCGTCGCGATCCAACGAACGTGGCAATCATCAACCGCATTGGTTTTGCTCAGGCAAGACTCTTCCGATGGAGAGATCTCGGCAATACGCTCCGAGATGCGGAGAGGCGAGAAGCTCTTGATGGATATGGATTTGCCCTTAAGGCGATTCACGCCCACGCGACCGGTCAACGCCAAGCCTCCATCGATGCTGAGAAGGAAGCCCTGCTGCAAGGCCCAACCTTAAGAGGGGTTCGCTATGCACAAGCGTATCTGTTGCTCGTCAGGGGCAACACCCAAGATTTGGCCAGAGTCGCGAACAACCTTATCCAAACGGAGGCAGCCACCCCCCACGCGAACTACTACCGGTCAGTTGTGTCCTTCATCGGAGGGAACCCTGATGGAGCGAGAACCTTCTTCGAGAATGGAGTCCTGGCTGAACCGTTAGCCTATGACCTCTACATCGAAGCTGGAAACCAGGTGATGGCCCGTGCCCTTCGCGAAGGCCTGACCGGAGATGCCATGCGACGAAGTGCGAACCTCGCCCTCACTTATTACAATGCCGCCCTTGAAGCAAGACCAGAGAGTGCCGAGGGTTTCACCGGCGCTGCCTTGGCCTACCTCGCGTCTGGTCGACAGGCAGATGCTGTGCGGATGGGGGACGCAGCTGTGCGAGCGAACTCCAATTTCGGCCCAGGATATCTCGTTCATGCCGCTGCGCTCCGTGCCTCTAACCGAGTTCGCGAAGCAACTGAAGTCATCGCAGCTGGTGCCAAAATTGACAATCAGCTGGCGAACCGCACAGACCGAGACCCAGCTCTGCTTTTCAACTTCTTCTACCTGAGAGGAAGAACGCCCTTCATCCCTGCTCCCTGAAACAAGGCCCCAGCAATAAGTTCTCCTCACCCAAGATTGGTTGGGTGAGGAGAACTTTTTAACCTTTTGGTGAGACTTTCGGAGAGAAAGTTGGCCAAAAGCATAGCTCATCTGGGGCGACGTCACTTATCCTGAAATAATACGCGCATAAAAAAGTACTTTTAACAAAAAACCTGTTTATTTTTCTGAAAAGGTACTGTAAAATTTACGTGGGAGGGCTGTTTCGAGGAAATTGCGATGAGAGGATTTCTTACCCTTGCGGCCTTAGGTTGTGCCACCCTTGTCTTCTCCCAGAATGTCTACGTGACAACGTCTGGGAATGCTGCGATCGATACCGCCGTCTTGGCTCTTTTGACGTCGAGAGGAATGACTGGAACGATCGGAGTCAGTGCCCCTGGCCTAAATGGTTCCCAAGACCTCACCCCCTTTGACGTAGTTTATCTACAACCAAACGCCAACTGGGCGTCCGGAACCAATCCAACGGCCGCAGGGCAGACAGCCCTAATCAACTTCGTGAATGCCGGCGGCGGGCTCGTCACTGCCGAGTGGCTCATGTGGGGAATTGGAGGTGCCAGCCAGGAGTTTCGAGACCTCATGCCGACGACTTATGTAGCTTTCCGGGGCGGGTCTGCTTTCGTCGAAGGCAGCATCGTAACCGCCGATCCGATCGTGACCCAAGGGCTTCCTGCAACTTTCGTCAGCCCGCTCGACAACTTTTCGGGAATCGAGTCGAATCTCGTAACCAAGACAGGAGCAACGACTTTCGTTGGGTCAAACTATGGAAGTTCCACGCTGAACACGTCGACACTCCTGGCCGGGTGGCAAGTCGGAGATGGAAGGGTCATGAACTTCTCGACCCTCAACGGAACTTCGACCCTTGCTGACCCAGCGATGAACACTCTCATCGGCAACTCACTGAAGTGGGCTGCCGTGCCAGAACCCATGACTCTTTCAGTCCTGGCTATGGCGGGGCTGGTTTTGGCTCGCCGAAAGAAGAAGGCGGTTCGGAACTAAAACATCAGCCTGTGCTCTCGCCCGCGACTCTTTTCAATCCGGGCAAGAGCTTTCTTTTGCTCTGCATAGTTCCAGAACACTGTCCAGTAGTCACTGTCCCGATCTAACCCCTCCCAAAAGTGCTTCGATTCGGCGATGAGTTTTGTGTAGTAACCGAACATGTAATGGGCCACTTCCGGTCGGATTACCCCGGAGTTCACCATCAAAGCAAGCTCTTCCAAGAAACCAACAAGATTGCGCCTGTCTTGAATGGGAACTTCACGCAACAAGGAGTTGTCGGTCGCCAAGAGATTGAGTATCTCCCGGAAAGTGGGATTCTCCAGAAATCTCCGTCGCATGTCGACAAATTGTTGAACGCGCAAAAGGCGAGCCTGTCGGACATATTGCACCAAGCCTGTGATCAAGGTGATCAGGGCTACCATCCCAGCCGCCACGATACTCCAATCTTTGATCGTCGTGAGCACGAGGCAATTGTGGACTCCCAGCCACCCAGGCCGTAGACCCCTACGCTATAATAGGCCTATGGCTGGTCTGCACCACGACGCTTGGCACGATGACCGAATCAAGGAAGAGTGCGGGGTTGTTGGGATCTACACCCCAAGCGGCGACGCGACCAGACTCACCTTCTTCTCCCTCTTCGCTCTCCAGCACCGGGGACAAGAGTCAGCTGGTCTGGCAGTGAGCAACGGCAAAGAGGTCAAGATGCATAAAGGCATGGGCCTCGTGAACCAGGTGTTTAACGACGAGATCCTCGAGGGCCTGCAGGGTCACATGGCGGTTGGCCACACCAGGTACTCCACCACGGGGGCGAGTGTGCTCCACAATGCCCAGCCGATCTACTGCCTCAGCACCCATGGCGAAATTGCTGTCGCTCACAATGGCAACCTCATCAATGCTTTTGAGCTCCGCCAGGAACTCACAGAAGAGGGATGCACCTTTGACAGTACGGCCGACTCCGAAGTGATCGCCAGACTCA
>JALOLT010000070.1 GCA_025455775.1 Fimbriimonadaceae bacterium | reverse complement strand
CCTAAAGGGGTCTGGTGAAGGCTGGGTAACGGCTGAATACGCCATGTTGCCTCGTTCTGGTCGACAGCGCAACCAGAGAGATAGTCAAAGAGGTCCGAACGGAAGGAGCATGGAGATTCAGCGACTGATTGGAAGATCGCTGCGAGCAGTTGTCGATTTGGGGGCTTTGGGCGAAAGATCCATCACCCTTGACTGCGACGCACTCCGAGCCGATGGGGGAACTAGAACGGCAGCCATTACTGCCTCTTACGTCGCTTTGATGGATGCGATGAACTGGATGGTTGCCCGAAAGATGATCAAGAGAAGTGCCATTCGGGAACCGATCGCTGCCGTAAGTGTTGGCGTTGTCGGAGGGAGAGAGTTTCTGGATCTCTGCTACGAAGAAGATAGCAAGGCAGCAACCGATATGAATGTCGTAATGACTGCCAGTGGTAAGTTTGTCGAGATCCAAGGGACAGCTGAATCAGATCCTTTTTCGGCTGAGACCCTGGGCAAGATGCTGGCTCTGGCGAAGAAAGGGATCGGCGAATTGTTCGAGCTTCAGCGCGAAGCCTTGGCGGAGTAGCGAGTCCTTAGCTCCCTTGCATCTCTGGACGCAAAGAGAAGGCGTAGTCGAAGACTGCCTTGATAAGAGGATTCCAGGATGAATAGATCTCGGGAAGGTCGGTGAGTTCAAACCAAGCAGTTTCCCGGGATTCGTGGCGAAAGGCTTCTGGAATCTCGTTGACCCCAGCAACCGAGGCATTGAAAACCAGAGACCACCTTGTCTCGCCGATGCAATAGCATCCCAGGTAAGTGAGGTCTTGCAGTCGTGCCCCGCATTCCTCCCAGGCTTCCCGATGGGCAGCACTTTCTGGTGGTTCTCCCGCCTGGATTCTTCCGCTCGGAATCGTCCAGCCGCGATCCAGGATATCAGCCAGAAGAATCATAGAACCCCGCCACGGGAAGACGAGAACGGCAAAGGGGGAATTCGAAGGCATGGTTGGAGCGGCAAAGAACCGCATGCTCTCTCCTCCCCACTCGCCCAAAGGGAATTCCTTCATTCCGGATTTTGAGCTGCGGCTTGGGGATTCTTCTCAAAACCGGGAGCCAGGCGGATGACTTTTCCTAGAACGCGGTCTCGCGAGATCGGGCCAAAGACTCGACTGTCCTCACTTTGAGGTCGGTTGTCCCCTACGATGTAGTAGGTTCCTGGTGGAACTCGATACTCACCCTGGGTGATGTCCCACGATTCGGGAGCATTGAAGAAGTCGACCGTATCGCCCCCGACCGCATAGACCCGCTTGATGACAGAGTCTCCGCTGGGGGAGTTAACAACGATGATGTCGTTTTTCTTGATGTCGCCTACAAGCCAGTAGGCACTTGTGACAAGAAGCCTCTCGCCAGAGTTAAACGTAGGCTCCATGCTCTTGCCTTTGATTTGCACTGTGTGAAAATTAAAGAAGGCAAACAGGGCAAAGGGAAGAACCACGACCAGAAGGAAGGTGCCGAAACTTGTCCAAATCACCTTCTTGCGCTTGACTGGCGCACTTCTCTGTTGCGATAAATGGTCTTGAACCACCATAGGGGGTTATACTTTAAACCATCGGCATTTTCGCGCCGAAATTCTATGAGCTTCTCCTTAGAATCATTTGGGCAATCAATGCCCTGGCTCGTTTTGATCCTGCTTGTAACGACGCTGGCTCTCCTGGTTTTGTGCATTCGACAGGCCTTTCAACTCAGAGATCTCAAAAATCAGTGGAAAACGCTGTTCCAAAACGTGGATGGTGAAAATTTAGAGCGGCTCTTAGAAAGCCACCTTTTGAGATCAGCAGAGATCGAATCGGAGATCCGAGACGGCAAGGCAAGGCTAGAGACTTTAGAGACTAAGATGAGGTCCTCAAAGAGGTACGTCGGTCTTGTTCGTTACGACGCATTCCCTGAGGTAGGGGGTAGCCAAAGTTTCAGTCTTGCTGTGTATGATGAAGAAGGGAACGGTGCCGTGATGACAAGTCAAGTCGGTCGTCAGCTTGCTCGAATTTTTGGAAAACAACTTATTGGGGGGAAGAGCGACGTGAGTCTCACGGTTGAAGAGCAGCAGGCCATCGAAATGGCTGCGATGGGAAAGACACGGCCGAGGGTGAATCAATGAGCCAAGCTTTGGACGATGCTGTCTTGATTCGCCAGGCGCAAGGAGGCGATAGGGCTGCCTTTGATAACCTGGTTCGAAAGTACGAGTCTCGTGCATATCAATATGCCTTCCGCCTCACTCGAAATTCTGACGTGGCGAGTGACATCGTGGCGGACGCCTTTGTTCGCGTCTTTTCTGCCCTCAACAATTTTAGAGGGCAAAGTGCTTTTGGCACATGGCTATACCGGATTATCACAAACTGCTATCTTGACCTCAAGAAGAAGGATAAGAGTCGCTATCTGGTGAGTTTGGAAGGACAGACAGACTCGGGCCAAGAGGTGGAGCGGCAAATTCCTGACGTTCGACCAGGGCCTGATCTTGAGGCGGAAAAGAGTGCCAGAGAGGAGGTTGTGCAGAAGGCCCTCGACCAGATGCCTGAGTACCAGAGGGCGATGCTTGTGATGTACCACGTTGAAATGCTGAGCTATGAGGAGATCGCCGAGGCCCTAGATCTGCCGATTGGCACTGTAAAAAGCCGACTGAATCGGGCGCGTTTGGCCCTTCGGGAGCTTCTTTCCAGCGACCAGGAACTTTTCTTGACGTCTTGAAGTCCAAGGAAACAGAGGTTAGCCTATGAACCTAAATAAAGCGCGAGATTTCTACAGTGCCTACTACGAGGGCACACTGGAGCCAGGGCTCAAGCAAGCCCTGGAGGCAGCGCGTCAGGCCGACCCAGAAATCGAACAGGACTATCGGCAGTTCGAAATGCTTGTGAGTGAATTACCCAATCTGGCTGTCGAGCCAATTGAGGTGCCAGCAGATCTTCACGATAAGATCTCAGCCAAGCTGGATCACCACCTGTGGACCCTGGAGCAACAAAAACCAAAAAGGTGGAGTTGGAATTGGAAAGTTGCCTTAGTGGGAGGGGTTGCGTGTTTAGCGATCGTCTCCGCGATCTTCGCGATTCGGCCTGCTGAGGGCACGGCGAGTGAGGCAGGAATCTCTCTGCCAGTTGGTGCCACGACCGCCAAGTTTGAGATTGTGGATGGTTCGCTCGGGCTGATTGTGAACAATTCAAGTCCGATCACTGTGACCATCACCAATACGGCAGATGGCCAGATTTCTGCGCAACGGCCTCTTGCCCCAGGAAGACTTTTTATCCCTCTTCGAAATGAAAGTGACACAGCGGAGGTTCTTTCGATCAGCTTTAGTGAAAAAGAGATCGAACCCCTTTTGATTGTGCTCCCAGGCAAGGCGACAGGGAATGTGCGATCCGGCGAAGGGACTCTGCTGGACTGTGCAAAAGCAGTCGCTCAGACCTTCCGGACTCCCATCACGATTCGTAACCGAAACACGAACGAAGTGGTTCGCTGGGAGTTTAGCCAAGAGGATACGACCGATAACCTGGTTCAAGCCCTCGTGAAGAATAACATCAATGCGACGATGTTAGACTCCAGGATTCTCGTTTTTCAGCCTTAGCGACGTACCGCCCTCCAAACTCTGACTGGGCTGTCGATAACTCGGCGGCCCATCTTTCTTCGTTTTGGAGAGCATTTCTGGCCAAACCAAGGAGGCCAAACGTATCCTGATCAAGATCCTCCCAGCCATTTTTCCTCATGAGCTCCGCGATCTTGATCTTTCCTTCGTCCGAAGCCTCCAGTTGCGCCAAGAAATCTGTAGTCCGCTGGGCTCCCAAGGTTCGTGTCACCAGGCGGAGGGTTGCCTCTTCATCTGAATCGAGTAGCTCCAGGACAACAGAGATTCGGGAGCGATCGTCTTGAGTCAGGGAAGGGAGCATGAGTTGGAGATGGCGAATCGCTGCCCTCTGATGCTCGACCGAGTTGTGAATGGATGCCAGGGAGCTGTACTTCCCGATTTGGCTGAGCTCCAAAACCTTCAGATATCTTTCAACAGCGAGACCGAAGAATCCATTGTCTTCTGCGAGTTTTGCCGAGCGGCGGTTTGCAGCCATCATGCGGTTTCTGGCACTCTCGATCTGCTGCCTGACTCCTTCCACCCCTGATTCTCCGATTCTGATTGTGGGGATCGGGCGAAGGGTTCCTGCCTTGGCATGGACGAGCCAGATCTGGGTGACGTCATCGAGATCTTCTTGGGTGAAGGATTGGGCCTGGCTCACCATCGCAAGAGTTTTGGCGACGGGAGTTTGGTAGCAAAGGATGTCCCGATGGATCTTGGGTCCATACTCCTTTGGCACCCAGGTGCTGCTGGCAAATCGTCCTTGGATTGCCAGATAAGCCATGCTCCAAAAAGGGGCGGCTGCGCAGATGATGTAGCAGAGCGTCCTTGCCCTCATAATTAGGTATATCGGCGGATGAAATGCCTGTCGTGAGGGTCTGGGAGGGCTTGGTCCTTCCGAAGTCCTGGGGAAATCGTCCTGCCTTCTCAAAACCCGTCATATAGTAAAGACGTGGCACAATTCGAGTCACCTCAAAAGCGCCTCCCAGGTTGGGAGGAGCATCTTATTCGTAGGGCGCAACAAGGAGAGCGTGTTGCCTTTGAACTCTTGGTTGATCGTCATCGCCCAGCCGTCACGGCGGTTGCGATGAGAATGCTTCGTGATCCTGAAGATGCGCAGGATGCTGTTCAGGAAACTTTCCTGAAGGCTTGTCGTGCCCTCCCCTCATTTGAGGCAGGGAGGCCGATGTTGCCTTGGCTCCTCAGGATTTGCTCTAACTGTTGCGTCGATATTATTCGGTCTCGAAGGGTGGTGACCGACTCTCTTGACGCCCACGAACACATCATCAGTGACGCGAAGGCCGATGTCAGTGGTGGCGCAGAAAGCTCCATTGGGCTTGATCTGGTCAAAGCTTCGATCAGCAAGCTCCCGAACCGCTATCGTGAGATCATCCTGATGCGTCACTTCAACCATATGGATGTGAATGAGATTGCTCTTGCCTTGGGCAAGCCAGAAGGAACCATTAAGAGTTGGCTCTTTCGGGCCAGAGCGATGCTGAAGAAAGACCTTCAGGTGGCTTTGGGGAATTCGTAGCGACGGATTTCGTTCTGGTGCTGGGCCCCCGCCATTCTGGTCGGGGCCCTTTCTGGTTTTTTTGGGATCCGACCAGTCTTGCTCCTCGCCGAGGCGCAGCCCCGGAGCGGAAGCGGAGGGGAGGGCGTGGCCTCGGGGAGGTGAGGAGCAAGCGAAGAAATTTCGTTTCACTCGCTTCTTCAGCAAAAAAAGACGCGGGTGAGACCCAGAGATGGCGAACGAGGAAAGTTAGCTCCCAGGTAATTTCAACCCAAACAAACCTATGGCAACCCAAGATTTTTCTTTTGACATCGCTTCCAAAGTCGACCAGATGGAGGTAAAAAACGCCATCGGCCAAGCGCAAAAAGAACTCGCTAACCGATACGACTTTCGGGGAAGCAATGCAGAAATCGAACTCGAAAAAGATGAGGTAAAGCTCGTCGCAGAAGATGAGTTTCGAATGGAGCAACTCCGAGATATCGTCATCTCAAAGCTCATCAAGCGGGGAATCGAGCTTAAGATGATTGAGCAAGGCAAAATTGAGCCAGGTGCCGGAATAAGTGTTCGACAAAAGCTCACCTTCAAATCTGGCATCCCGCAAGATCAAGCCAAGAGTCTGATCAAGCAAATTAAGGATCAAGCCTTCAAGGTGAATACTCAGATCCAAGGCGAAGAGGTTCGAGTGAGTAGCAAAAGCAAGGACGACTTGCAAAAGGCCATTAACTTCATCAAGTCGCTCGATCTCCCCTTCTCGCCCAGTTTCATCAACTACCGATAAGCTAGTTTCGTAAGGGACGGCCGTTTTCAACCATGTATCTCATGCGGGCTAGGGTTCGCCCCTCTGTCACCAAAGCCAGAAAGGCTTCCCTTTCCCGCTGAAGGGCATCTGGGAATTCAATCGACTTTCCGAAAACGTTCTTGATCTTGTCGCCGATGAGTTCGTCGTAGTCAGTAAAGTCTCCCTTAGCTTTGAGCTCTTGAAGGGCTGCCCCAGCCATTCCCAAAAAGGGGCCGGAAACTGGTTGCCAAGTGGGGAGCGAAGCTGCAGTCACCTGATGGACTCTTGAAAGGGCCGTTGTCAAGAGTCGATCCGGATGGTATTCGGTCGTATCTTGGGGACGCAGGTATCCGTATTGACGGGCATCGTCAGCATTTGCGCTCACAATGCCTTGGGCGAGAGTTTTGACCCCATCCACCAAGGCCTTTGCTCCCCCTGCTTGGCACCTCAATCTCATAAGGGGAGTCCCCCCTCCTCCTGGGATCAGACCCACCTTGGCCTCTGGTAAGCCGATCTGAGTTTCGGGAGACGCGACGATCTCACTGCAGGAAGCAGCCATCTCGAACCCCCCTCCCAGGCAATATCCCCAAACCGCCGCGACGCTGGGAATCTGGCCAAACAAGAGGCCTAGCTTCTGAAAGGCATCAATCGCCCGGTCGATTTCGACAGTTCTCCCTTCTTGAGCCGCTTCAATGAAGAATCTTAGGTCAAAGCCAGCACTGAAGACTTTCGCCTCGCTTATGAATACGATCCGTTCCGCCTCTCCACTCTCGAGAAACTGAGTAAGGCCAGTGACAACTGTCGGACTGATCACTCCCATTTTTGTGGTGAGCGAGACTGCCTTCACACCATCTCCCAAATCGCGAATATTGAAGCCATCGTGGTGCGAAAGTAGTTGGGCTTCCTGGATGGTTCGGAAGGCAGGCTCTGGGTTCGGGGTGAAGAATTCGCCGGAGAAAGCCTTCACTTCACATCCTCGATAAAAAGGCGCATCGGCGATGCCGAGCCTCTCGCCCCCGATCAGATCAATGAGCTCAAATGGCCCAGCTTCCCAGCCAAATCCCCATTGCATCACTCGGTCGAAATCTCGAACGGAATGACTGATTTCCGACTTAAGCGAGTTCGCGTATTGGAGGGCAGGAACAAGATACTCCCTCAAATACTCACCGACTGGATCCCGAAGGTCTAGAGCTTGCTGTAACCTGGTTCCTAGGGGAAGACGCCCCAGAGCCTTGATGGAATCTAGCTCCTCCTCCTTGCGCTGTCGGTAGGCGTGGGTGAGGAGATCAAAACTAAGGAATTCTTTCCCCTCCTTGCGGTAGTAACCTTGCCCTGCCTTGCCTCCAATCCAGCCCCGCTCGAGCAACACCTGGAGGGACGTTGGCAGGGGGCTCAGGCTCTGGGCACTTCGATCGTGAGGGCAACGATCAACGAGGTTCTTGGCTATATCTGCCATGATGTCGAGGCCGACCACGTCATTCAGGCGGAAGCTGGCGCTCTTTGGACGACCGAGGAAAGGCCCTGTGATGGCATCAACCTCTTCGACGGTGAGGCCGAGTTTTTCGGCTACCTGGACTGCAAAGATCATGCTCCACATGCCATAGCGGTTAGCGATGAACCCTGGAGTATCCTTGGCAATGACAACTCGCCTGGCACAATGTGTCTCAAAGAATCCGACGGCATCGCACAGGAGCTCAGGATCTGTGTGGGTTGTGGGGATCAGTTCCAGGAGCTTGAGGTACCGCGGGGGATTGAAGAAGTGGGTACCCAGGAATCTGTTCTGCCATGCTTGGTTTCTCCCCTCGCAAAGGAGCTCAATTTGTAGACCGCTCGTGTTCGTCGAAACAAGAGCGTCCGGCCGGATGAGTGGTTCGATTTTGGAGAAGAGGTCTCGCTTGGCCTCGAGCTTTTCGACGATGGCTTCGCAGACCCAATCTGCCTCGGTCACCCAGTCGAGGTTTTCTTCGATGCTTCCCAAGCGAATGGAGTCGGCAGTTGAATCTCGGTAAAAGTGGGGAGGGCGGGCTCCTCTCGCCTTGTCGTATGCGCTCTTGATGGAGTTTGGGGTTGCGTCGAGGAGAGTGACTTGGAACCCGATATTGGCAAGATGGGCCGCGATACCGCTCCCCATCGTACCGGCACCAATGACGCAGACTGAGCGCACGTTGTCTAGCATTTTCTTAACCTGAGAATACCCATCTGGCCTGCCAAGACCACGGAGCCTTCTGGTTGGTTATCGAGGACAAGTTTGGTCTTGCTTGGCCCGGCAAAGATACTGGGTTTTTAAGTCGCTGGTCCAGCATTCTGGTTGAGAAGTCCCAATCACCTTATTTTTTAGGTCAAGAGGAGGTTAAGCGGTTCGAAGATCAGCTATTCTTTGACCGATCCCGGAGGATCTTTTCAAGATGAAGCTAAGAATTATTTTAGGAGCTGGAGCCCTCGCTCTGGTCGGAGCGGCCAACGCTCAGGTCATGTTCACCGGTGGTACCTACTCTGAGAACTTTGACGGTTTGTTGTCGACCGGTTCTACAAACCTCAGTGCCACGATCGGTACTATTTCGCCTTTGGCTGGAACAGCCTGGGAAGGTGCGAAGATTGGCGGAACTGGAACCGCTGTGATGCAACTCCTCGCTGGAAACGGATCCGGAAGCTCCGGTGCCCTCTACTCCTTCGGCACAGGCACAGACGCAGATCGAGCCCTGGGTTCGGTGGCGAGTGGAACCAACACTCCAGGCTTTGGCGTGCGAATCGTCAACAACACTGGTGTGAAGCTGACCCAGTTCACAGTCTCCTTCACGCAAGAAAACTGGAGATCCAGCACCACTGCTACTAACACCATCGCTTTCGGCTACGCCTTCGGTGGTGGTAGCATCACCGATGCTGACTATCTGACAGCTGCTGGCTTCATTGCTAACGCTGCTCTCGACTTGGTCGGCCCTGCCCCAGTTCAGTCCAACGGTGCCCTGGACGGCAACTTGGCTGCAAACCAAGCCGCTCGATCCGCAACAATCCTTTTGGCCTCTGATTGGAATCCAGGTCAAACGCTGTACCTCCGATGGCAAGACCTCAACGATGGTGGGAACGACGCTGGTCTCGGGATTGATAATCTCACTTTTGAGGCGGTTCCAGAGCCGATGACCATGGGTGTTCTCGCCTTGGCTGCCTTGGCTGCTCGACGCCGCAAAAACAAGAAGAGCTAAGAGCTTCTTCCTTGTGGCTCATGCTCCCCAGGCCTCCTTGCCTGGGGAATTTTTCTGTTTTGGGGACAAGGCGACTGGTCGAACGGGTTCTGGTGACACCACTGGAAACTCCCCACGCCGCCCGGCCCACGGCCACGCCCGACCGGTTCCCAGCTTGGTCAGTTCCGATCCGAGCACTCGTCCGGTCTGCCCCTGGCCGGCGTGGGGAGCCTTCGGCTGGTTGGTTTCTCAGTCTTTGGGTCTTCTTCCTTTTCTCTTGGATTTCGCCTTTTGTTTGCCGTCAGAAGCTAAGAACCAACGACTGGTGCCTTCGGCTGGTTGGTTTGTGACTCTTCGGGGTCTTCTTTCTTCTCTATGAGCCTCCCTCGATTTCCTTAGATTGTCACAAGATCGAGTTCCTAGGAAGAATTGACCAGGAGGAACCAGGAGGACTCGCGCCGGCCGGGGGCGGGCCCGGAGACCAAGTGGGGAACCTGCCACCCAAGGTTGGCTCCGGGCGGGCGTGGCTGCGGGCCAGGGCGGCGCGAGTTCTGCTTTTTCTCCCCCCGCAGTGGGCGAGTGGAGTCACGTCAGATACGCTAGGAATCTCAGAAAGCAGAGGCAACCAACACGACCGGCTGAAGTCCGTGGAGGCGATGTCTGATCCCGCCCAACCGCTGGTGGCGAAGAGAGACTATGACGCCATTTGAAACGTCATCTCTTCCACTGGAGCCTAAGGTTCTGCTTTTGGCTACGCGGGATGGTTTGGCTACCAGGAAGACTCGTCGGGGCTCAAACTTCTCGGCCTTCGGCACTCCGATTCTTCCACCGGCCGTTTCCTGACCAGAGATCCGATTAAGGATGGTCGGAACTGGTACTCCGATTGCGCCGGGGAAGCGAATCCGGTAACTGGCGCAGACCCGACTGGGTTGCCCTGGCATGATCCATTCCAAATTTCTGTGGTGAGGTAACCGTCGTCAGCGAGACTGGGCAATGAGGGGAACAGGCCTATCCAGGAGTTGCCACAGGTGAACATTTCAGTCCACTCATGGATGTAGATTACAGTCGTATTCTGTATCCAAATGGTCGCGAGATCGTATGTTTTGTCATGGGCTGGACTACGTTCGAGCTTACTGAAGGCCAGGTCAGGCTCGGCAGCCAGAGACAGTATGCCGACGTCGATTCTCAGGGCCGAATTCATACCAATGGAGCGTTATCCGTTGCTGGAGATTTCTTCTCTCCATTCTCGCTTAACAACTAGGCTGATGGCCTCAAAAGGCATGCACCGCAACAGTTTTGGCCAAGGCATGGAACGCCAAGCGGGATGCTTTTTTGCTGGAAAGATAGGAGTAAGAGTTGATCTTCTTGATTTTTGAGAGTCTCCTAAGCTTGTTTGATGGATCCATTCTCCGTGCATTCACTTCAGTCCTTGCCCTTGTAGCCTCAGCCGTATTGCTTGCTATCTTCTCACGACTCTCAGGCGAGATAAGTGCCACTATTTCTGCCCCAATCAGATCCCCTTTGTTCACTGTAGGCTTTAACTGCTGCCTATTTTGGCCACCATTTTATTGGTTAATAGAATCTGACCTTTTGCGATCTCTCGGAAATCTCTCAATACTGCTTAACTGCATTTTCCTCCTCGGAGAGCGTCAGCCTAGCACCTCCTGAGGAACCACCATCGGAACGCAAGAACAAGACCTTGGACACCACGTCTTGTGCAAAAGCCTATAGAAGAAAAACAGACTGTGGCGAGGCCCGATCAGCGTCACTGTTTTGATCTGCTTCCCGGAATCTGACTTATCCCAAAATCTAATTCAGGCTAGAGCGACAGCTGCCAAAAGGACGATGAAAACGACGGTGCAAGGACGAGATCCTCAAGATACTTAAGGAGGTCGCTGGAGGCGCTTCCATCGCAGCCGTTGTCTTGGCTCACGGAATTGACCTTCCCCGGAACTGTAGATCCAGCTAGGAGAGGTTTTTCACAAAATCATCGGAGTACCAAGCAGTCACACCTCAGACTCCAGCGATCAGTGCCCTGAAGAATAGATTCGCTTTTCTAGGCTCCTCGATTTTGCTCATGGTGGCGACTTACTCAAGTTTGGTCACGATACCCTCCTGCTTACAATACACCTTCAAGCTAACGCTATAAGGAATCGACTAGTAATATGTATTAATAAGGGGGCTCCTACTTGTTACTATTGATGTGTACCCAGACCTTCCAAAAGAGGTAAGTCTTCGTGGCAAACATAACAATTGGGCTAGACCACCGTGAGATCAGCAAGCTCGCCCGCGCGTCTGCCGCCAATGCGGTCTCACTAGCGGTAAATGGTGACGACGCTAAGACACTTAGCGGTGCTTGCGCCAGCAGCTTTGCTGCTGGACTCCAGTTCGTGAAAGATCTTCACAACTTCCTCCTGGCTATTTCAGTTTCAATTTTCTCGTGATGGCATTCATTCTGAAAGCTGTGCGCACAATCGAAAGCCTCACCTTCCCAAATGGTCGGCTTATAGAAGACCAGTCAGAAGTCAAAGAGCTGTCAAACTAAGAACTGTTGCTTTCAGTGTGGCACCTAAGAAGAATATCTCTGCATGCCGAGAGGAACGCAACGAAACCTATTGAGTATAGTAGGAGCCAGCTTACAAGGCGGATCCAAGGGTCAAAGTCAATTCCAACTAGACACGCCAACGAGATCCCTAAAATGACCTGAAGTACTAGCCTACTTATAAGGTGAAATTCTCTTCTGCTATGATCGCATCTCCAAATGATTTGAACAAAGGAGGGCATGAAGATAGTCATAGCAAAGGCAATTACCCCTTTGTCAACGTAAGAAAAGAGGATGCAAAGGATTCCAAGTGATCCACTCAACATCATACTGATCACAACAGAGATCAGAATTCGCACCTTCCTGTTGGCCTCTTTATCTCGTTGCATTTTCTTTCAGCTCACAAATGTCGTCCTTCCAGTCTGCAAAGGCAATCAACAAGAAAACCTCGTATGCTAAGAACATAAGTGCAACAACGACCAAGACGCCGAAAATTCCAGGGGCCAGGCTTCCAGCAGATAAAACTGCAGTTACACCCAAGCCTGCAATCCAAGCCAAGGCTATGGCACCACCTACCATTGCTAGTAACCCATGAAGTGCTGCGACTCCAAGGCGCTCTGGAGACCAGATTCCGTACCGGAATTGCTGAAAACCCTCCTCTACTAATGGTGCTAAGAATAACATCACAAGTCCTAAGATTGCCAAAGCAGCAACTCGACCTGTTTTGTCAATCTTAATCGATGGGATATTGTCGGCGTAGCGAAACCAATTACCACCATCTCGTGCCGGATCTTCGCTGATAAAGCGACCGGAGGAAGGTTCGTAGTATCTGGCTCTCATATAGATTAAGCCTGACTCATCATCTTGAAGGTGGCCAAGGTTGGCGCAGTAGCGGTTTGCTGGGCCACCAGTGGGAGCACCGGCCCTGACTCCACCCCAAACATCATAGGTGCGAATGTTGCCACTCGCCCATGACATTCCATTGAAACCCTTGCTCACTGTTGCAATCATATTCCCATGTGTATCATACACCGGATAGACAGTGTTTGAGCCAGTATTTGTGATTGTTGTAATAGCTTCGATCCCTCGACCTCCGAGGAAGTTTCGCGTGATGACTCCGGACTTGGCTGATTCGATTGGCATCTGGCCTTCGTAGTAGAAACTCTCCGTTACGCCAGAGGTTGTTTTTCGAAGTCTCATTCCGTCTGCACGGTACTGATAAGTTGTTGTTCCGGAAGGGGAACTGATTGAGGTTAGTCGATTGAGAGTATCCCATCCATAGGTAGTTGTTTGCCCACCGGTTGTTTTGCTTAACCGGTTTCCGATGGCAGAGTGGGTGTAGATTGATCCTGGCGAGGTAGTCATTCGGTTTAAGTTGTCGTAGCTCCAGGCGCCAGGAGTGGCAGAGGAAGAAGCACGATTTCCAGCGGCATCGTAGGTCCAGACTTCTTGGGGTGAACCATCACCATAGTTGACACTTGTGAGATAGTCAAGATCTGGATCGTAGCCGTAACTTTCAGTTCTGTGGAGGATAAAGTTCGTCCCATTTGGGTTCCAGAACTTTGTAGCAGTCTTAAGAGCGAGGGGCGAATTGTACTCGGCTGAAGTACCGAGGATGGCACTCTTAGCGTAGTTGGAGCCAGCCAGTTGATTCCATGTGTGATCCACGCTGGTGATTCTTCCCCCAGCGTCGTAGCCATACCTGGCTCGTACGAAGGAAAGGGGTGAATCTACCGTGTAGTCCTGGGCTCCGCCTTGTGGCGTCATGGCAAAGTCGACTGTCACAAGTCTTCCCATAAAGTCAAAGGAGTATCGAACCTCTTCCTCGCTGTCGACCCAATTGCTATCTACGTTTCGCTGTTGATTGATCCGTGTGAAGAGTCGCTGTTTGTCTATAGCAAAGTTTGAGGTATACGTCCAATTTTTATACTTCGTCACTTTGGTTCCGTTGGGGGTGGTAACGCGGCTGAGAATGCGGTCTCCGAGTGAGTTATAGGTGGCTTCGACGGTTGTTTGTTGTCCGAGGCCCAGATCTTCAAAGATGATGTGAGGTTTTCCTCGAGCGGGGCCGGTTTGGATGTAGGACGCTGTTTGCCTCGTACCAGACAGTCCGTCCGTGACCTGAAGGACTTGTCCGTTTTCGGGCGTCCCGTCAGCTGTACCGTAGTCGAAGCTGGCGATTACGACGGGAGGAATGGCGTTTGCGTGAGTTATTGTCTGAATAGCACCATCCGGATCGTAATCGGTTACAAATCTTCGACCTTGGCCATCAACTGTGTCGATGGATCTTCCTGCCACATCAAAGGCAAGAGTTTGGGTGAGACGGTTTGCACCGCCAACGTCTTCGATCACTTGGGTTGCACCGCCATAAGTTGGAGCACCAGGGGCACCGTACGTACTGTCTGTCTGGACGTAGTGATAGATGCCATTCACAACCTTTTGCAACTTCTTTACCTGAATAGGTCGCCCTTGACCATCATAGTCGAAAGATCCGGAGAATTTGGCTGGATCAGAGACAGATACCTGGTAGCGCCAAGCGGTCTCAGGTGTAGACCAAGCGGGCAGAGCGACGAGGGTATTGAGGGTGATGCCCCCGTACTTTTGATCGTAGACCAGTGAGGCTTGGCCTCTTTGCCCGGCTTGTGCATTCGAGGGGTAGTAGTCTGTGAACGAATAGCGGGTAACGTTTCCTGCTTTGACTCTGACGGCTTTCTGTTGGTAGTACTTTTCAGGGCCCCAATAAGCGGTACTGGTTCGGATAACTCGTTCTGGTTCGATATCCTGTCCATAGTAGTTAACTCTTTTTGTCTTAGTGGTTTCTTCGAGTTTATTACCCAAGAAGTTGTATCCAGTTTGTTTGATGGTAATGTCTCGAGCACCGAGGTCGCCAGAGTTAGGATTGGTGATTGTCGCGTAGTGGAAGAAGTAAAGTGATTCCTCGACCAGGTCGTAGTTTTCGTAATTGTAGATCTTCTTTCGTTCTGATTGGCCAAAGCCAGGGGGGGGTGCCAGTTCCACAACCATGATGGAGTTTGATCCGAATTGGTAGTAAATATCAGAGTAAGATTCTTCGCCTACGGAGGCAACGTTCGGAGGGAAGAGATGAATGTTTCGTCCGCCGCTGTCGTTTGAAGGGCCGGAGAAAACTGGCGAAGTCCGTTGTAGGTTCTGGGAGAACTCCGGGCTGCAGTCAAACCGGTAGCCATTGCCGTCCGGGAGTTCGATTCGACCAGTTTGGATCGCTCCATCGGAACTACGAATCCAGTGGAAGAGTTGAGTAACGTTTCCCTGGGGATCGATAATCTTGTTGATGGCTCCGGTTGATGGGTCATACTCGAATCTTGTCTTTTTCCCGCCTGGCGATGTGACCATGGAAAGTCTGCCATTCGTGTAAGAATAACTCACGGATCTTTCGTTATCAGTAGCAGAGATGAGACGGTTGCCGCTCCAATTCAGATTTATGAATCTTCCGTTCGGCATTTCCACCTTCACGAGCGGCAACTCACTTGTTACACCATTATTTTTCGTAAACTGAACAGGGGAAGCAC
>JALOLT010000069.1 GCA_025455775.1 Fimbriimonadaceae bacterium | reverse complement strand
CGGTTAAGGGGTCTCGGTTTTTGAAGTACCCGAGGTTATCTTCTATAAACCCATTCCATGCATTGGGACTGAAGCTCGACTCAACCCAAAGGTTGTGGGTGGTGAGATGCCAACTGTCCTCTGGATGGGTTACGGGGTTCATGGTAACGAAGCGAGCACCCCAGAGGCAGCTTTGCTCTTTCTCTATTACCTGGCTTCCTCCACCGATCCAAAAGTCATAGAAATGTTGGAGAACGTGGTCGTGATCATCGATCCCCTCTACAACCCTGATGGCCACGATCGCCATGTCAATTGGCTCAACATCAATCGTGGGACGGTTGCAACTTCTGATCCTCTCCACCGAGAACACAACGAGCCTTGGCCAAACGGGCGAACCAACACGTTTATGTTCGACCTCAACCGAGACTGGCTCCCAGCAACCCAACCAGAGTCTCGGGCCCGCCTCAAGGTCTATCACTCCTGGCGGCCACAGATGCTGGGTGACTACCACGAGATGGGAGCCGACCGGGTGTACTACTTCCACCCAGGGATTCCAACCCGCAACAATCCAAATACCCCTCTAGTTCTGAACCAACTTACGAATGACACAGCCCCTTTTTTGGGCAGAGCCCTCGACCTTTTCCGCGTGCCCTACTACACCAGGGAGAGCTTCGACGACTTCTATTATGGGAAGGGCTCCAGCTACCCAGACATCAACGGAGCGGTTGGCATCTTGTTTGAGCAAGGTTCCTCGCGGGCTTTGGTACGGGAAACTTCTCGCGGTCTCTTTCACTTTGCCGACACAGTGCGCAACCAGTTCGCTACTTCAGTAGCGATGGTGGAGGCGGCATATTCTCTCCGACCCAGGCTCTTGGCTGCCCAAAGAGACATCTACCGTGAAGTCCCACGGTGGGCAAAGAAACAAGGATTTGCTGGATACGTTGTTTGCTTAAAGAGCAATCGCGGTCGTGGCCTCGCCTTGGTAGAAACTTTGGCAAAACACGGGGTTCGATATGAGCCCCTCGAAAGGGACTTGCGCATCGGAAATCAAACCTTCTCTGCCAAAACCTCCATCTTTCTTCCCCTCAATCAAACACAAGGGCGGCTCCTCTTAAGCGCGATGGATCGCAGAACCTCCTTTCCCGATTCAGGCTTTTATGACGTGAGCTCTTGGCACTTCGGCTATGCGATGAACGTCGCCTTTGCCGAGGTCAAAGATGAGCCTCGTCTAAAGAGGTCACAACATATGTTCCCTGAGCCAGAGCCTCTGCCCCCTGCCTTGGCTTACGCAGTGGATTGGGGAAGTGAAGCCTCGTTCATGGCAGTAGGGCAGCTTGTACGCAAGGGCTTTCGCTTGGGTTTGATGAAAAAACCCATGCAGGTCGGAGAGACGAAGTTGCCGGCCGGACAGGTGGTCGTCTTCCTGCAGCCAGGCGAGGAGGTTCCGGAAGAACTGGAGCTTCTCAGGATCGAAGGAGTTCTGGTGACTCCAATTCAAACAGCCTTGACGAACATAGGAACCGATGGGGGCGACCTCGGGTCTCCCAGCCTGAGCTTTATGACTTCTCCCAGAATCGCAATCCTGAGCGGCCCGACGACCAGCGCGAACTCAGTCGGCGAAGCCTGGCACACTCTCAATCACCGTTGGGGCCTGCCTGTGACCTTGCTTGATTCAGAGCGAGCTGCCACAGCAAACCTATCCCAGTATTCTGCCATCGTGGTCACAGATGGGGCCAATGCAACCCTTACTCCTCTCCTCAGAACCTATGTTGAAGGGGGCGGAGTTTTGGTCGCGACTGGTTCCGGGGCCAGTTGGGCTGTCACGAATAACCTCCTCCCCTTGCGAGCCAGACCCGACGTCTCAACCCAGAGCTTGAACAACTTGCCCTACGATCAGATCGCTGATGCCAGACGATCTCTGACAATTCCCGGCACGATTTTGCAGACAGAATGGGATCTGACTCATCCCTTGGCGATGGGTTCGGAGCGCACCGTCCCAGTCCTTCGGCGTGGCTCTGCCTTCTTCGACTCAACCGGTTCGCCAGGGGTCGTGGTTGCCAGGTACACAGATTCCCCTCTTCTCGCTGGTTATTTGCATCCGGAGCAAGTCGGACGAGCCAAAGGAGCGGTCGCGGTCGCAGCGGTTCGGCTGGGAGGTGGGTCGGTGATCGGAATCATGGACAATCCGAACTTCCGAGGCTTCTGGCTCGGTACTGGCCCTGTTTTCGCCAATGCCGTCCTATTTGGAAGGGCTTTTTAGGCACCTCCTCCCCTCGGCCTCAGCCGAGGGGAGGAGGCGAATCCGCCTTAGTTCAGGCCGTAAATCGCCGAGTACTTGTCGGTGATTCCAGCTAAGTAGTCTTCAGGCCCGAGAGGCTTGCCAGTCGCCATGTGAATCAATTCCGCTGGCTTGTAGCGGCGACCGTGTCGATAGACTTTTTCGATCAGCCAATCGAGGATCGGCTTGAATTCTCCCTTAGCCATCAGAGAATCCACATCCCCAAGATCTGCCACGAGACAGTTCCAGATCTGGTAGCTCAACAGATTGCCCATGGAATAGGTCGGGAAATAGCCCATCAGGCCGGAAGACCAGTGAACGTCTTGCAAGCATCCGTCACTATCAGTGGGCGGGACGATCCCGAGGAACTCGCGATACTTTTCGTTCCAGGCTGCTGGCAAATCCTTGATCGCCAGGGAGCCCTCCATCATGGCGCATTCAAGCTCGAAGCGAATCATGATGTGCAGGTTATAGGTCACCTCGTCTGCCTCGACTCGAATGAGGCTCGCCTCAACTTTATTGATCCCTTTGTAGAAGGTTTCCAGATCCAGTGGCGACAAAGTCGGGAAAGTCTCCTTGAGCTTGGGGAGATAGAGCGACCAAAAGGGCTTGCTCCTGCCAACGATGTTCTCCCAAGTTCGACTCTGGCTTTCGTGAACACCCAGGCTCACACCGCCAGCCAGGGGAGTCCGATCCCAAGAAAGGGGCGAACCTTGCTCGTACATGCCGTGTCCAGCCTCGTGCAAGGTTCCCATAACAGCACTGGGGAGATAGTTCTTGAACCGTGTCGTGAGCCGGACATCGCCGATCGAAAAGTTGGTGCAGAAAGGGTGGGGTGCTGTATCCTGACGTCCGCGGTTCAGGTCAAAGCCGATCTCCTTGAGGAGCATCTCCGTGAAAGATCTCTGGGAGGACTCAGGCCAATCACCATAGAGGAAGGAGTCGTCGACTTGGGGAGAAGCAGAAATCTTGCTCACGAGAGCGACAAGAGGTTCTTTCATCCCTCCGAACATCTGCTCCCAGCCCTTCTTCGTGGCTCCTTCTTCATAAAGATCGGTCAATGCGTCATAAATATGTTCTTTGTAGCCGAGGTGCTCCGCCGTCTGGCGGGCCAGCTCGACCATCTTTTCCAAAATCGGAGCAAAAGCAGCAAAGTCGTTAGCCTTCCTTGCTGCGACCCAGATTTCATGGGCTTGAGCAGCGGTCTTGGCCTGTTCTGCGACCAAGCTGGCGGGAATTTTGGTTCGCAGGGCATAGTCTCGAGCGACAACGTCGAGCATGGCTGCATCTTCCGACTCTGGATCCACCTGGGCTTTCGCCTTCTCGACCGCCTCTCCTGTTTCGCTCGCGGTGAAGATCTCGTGTGCCATCCTGCTCAAGACCGCCATATGCTCGCCTCGCGCCTCTGCCCCTCCGCTCGGCATATAGCACTGCTGATCCCATCCAAGAACTGATTCCGCTGCGTTGAGGGCGTTCACATCGGCCAGTCGCACCTTAAGTTGTTCTAACGCTGACATGGCGCGAGGGTACCTGGATCAGATGCGGCTGATTTTGGCCTGAGGCTTCAGGGTGAGGATGTCTTCTCGTCGTCCGATGCCCGACCCATCGCTCATCGCTGTCGCAGCACCAGCGGCAAGACCAAAAGCGAAGGCCTCAAGGGTCGAGACACCTGATTGAATCCCATAGAGCATCCCTCCGATCAGAGAATCTCCGCTCCCGATGGTGCTCTTGACTGCAACAGGGATTGATTCCGCCGAGTAGGTTTCCCCGCGATGAGAAAGGACGGCTCCGTCTTTTCCTCGCGAGATGACGACCCAGGGATCCTTGGCTCCTTGATCGAGCAACAGCTCTTCGAGTTCCTTGGCTCCTGCAACGATATCAGTCTCGGTTGCCAGGGGGTGGCCGAGCCACCGTTCTGCCTCTTTCACGTTTGGCTTCACCATGTCTGGGCCAGCTTTCAGGCCCAGCTTTTGGGGTTCGCCGTCAGCGTCAAGCACCAGTCGGCAGCCTGCTTGCTTGGCGATATCCCCCAGGATTGCGAAGGCTTCAGTCGGGACGCCGGGCGGCAAGGAACCCCCAAGGGCCACCCATTTCGCCTCCTTTGCTAGGTGAGCCACGTGATGGAGCAGAGTCTCCCACTCTTGGGGAGAAATCTCTGGTCCGCGTTCGTTCAGAGTTGTTGGGGGGCCTTCTCCTGATTCGACACTGAGATTCGTGCGGGTCGTGCCAGAGATCCTGACGAAGTCGTGGCGAACCTTCTGAGCGTCCAATACGTGGGTCACATAGGCTCCTGATCCACCCCCAAGGAAGCCAGTTGCGAGGGTATCCCCTCCCAACTCTGCGACGATACGGCTGAGGTTTACACCTTTTCCACCTGCATCCGTTTCCGTTCTTTGCACCCGGTTGGTATCCCCCACGTGAAGCCCCTGGACGAAGAGGGTGTGGTCAACACAAGGGTTGAGGGTGATGGAAAGGATCATTTCGCCAGCACTTCCACCAAGAAAAGCTTCTCTGGGTCGATTGTGCGGGTCGTCCCCAAAACGTAGCTGAGAGGATGGGAAACGAGCTTCCCGCCTTCAAGCCCCACCATTTCTCCACTGTAACCACTGATCAAGCGGTTTGCCGCAAAGGAACCGAGGCGAAGGGCGAGAACCCGGTCAAAAGAAGTCGGAGATCCTCCCCGCTGCATGTGGCCCAATACAAGGTATCTGGCCTCAAATCCAGTGTTCTTGTGGATGAACTGCTTGATGTCGCTGGCTCTGGCTGCTCCCTCTGCCACAACCAAAATGGAAGACCTTTTCCCCTTCGCCCGAGACTTTCTAAGGTTGTCGCATATTTCTTGGAGCGAGAAGGGCACTTCTGGAACCAAAACGGCTTCGGCACCACCAGAGAGGGCGACCTCAACTGCAATAAAGCCGTTCGCCCTGCCCATCACCTCTATCACGAAGACTCTTTCGTGGGAATAAGCAGTGTCTCTGACCTTATCAATGGCCTCGAGGGCAGTATTGACGGCAGTGTCAAATCCAATTGAAAAGTCCGTTCCGGCAATGTCGTTATCGATGGAACCGGGAACCCCCATGACAGGGAAACCGAATTCTTCGTAAAGGCGTCTGGCGCCGGTCAGGCTTCCATCCCCCCCGATCACGACGAGTCCTTCGATTTCGTTTTCTCTCAGGATCTCGATGGCTTGCTGGCGCCCAGCTGGGCTGCGAAACTCGTCACTTCTGGCAGTCCGGAGGATAGTGCCACCTTGACTGATGATGCCACTGACGTCCTTACTTTCCAGCAGAACGATCTCCTCTGCGATGATGCCTCGGTATCCGTGATGAAATCCGTAGCAATCGACTCCTCTTGCAATGGCGGCTCGCACAACGGCTCTCACTGCAGCGTTCATGCCTGGGGCATCTCCCCCACTGGTAATCACGGCGATCTTCTTCACGAGTCCCCTAATTTACCGGAGCAAGAAAAATGGGGCCCCGAAAGAAGCCCCGAGTCGATTTCTGAAAGGAAGACCACGAGAAAAAGCTCCCGTGGTTTTTCTAAGACTGGAGGAGAGAGGAAGATGTTCCTCATGAAGCGAATTTTAGTGAGTAGTTTGGTTTGCCGCGTAGTCAGCTGACTTTTGCACCCAGTAAACAAACTGGTCGTAGTTATCGAGCACTGCCTTTGGCATGCGAACATAGTCCTTCATGGGTTCTGCTTCGGGGCTTGCCCGCAAAGGGCCTGCTCCTGGCAGCTGCATCGCCTCAACTTGGTCACGAGGTGAGAGCTTTAGTCCGATATCTTCCCCGAAAAGGTAGGCGAACATTCGCTCTCCTGAATAAACTGCCATCCCATCAAACATCCGCCTGGCTCTCACGTCCAAGCCCTCTGCTGCCTTCATCATCTGCTCGTAGCGAATGGGTCGGTACACCATGTGTTTGCGTCCACTAAGGCGAAAGAACAAAGTCCTTGCGCCAAAGAAATTAGGCCATTGCCCAGTTGGATGATACCAGGAAAGCAGTGGCTGGCGCATCACCCACCACTGATAACCCTTTGGCGAATGCCAGGTTACAGGCCCAACTTTGGCCATAGCTGATCAATCTTTTGAACCACATCAGGTGCCATGGTGATGAGTTTCGGGTAGTCGCGGCTAAACCCGTTCTCGCCTGGCCACTTGTGGGTGCAGTCGAACCCGATCTTGCCGCCGAAACCCTCTGTCACAGAAGCGTGGTCGAGTTGGTCGACCGGCCCCCTGGTGTGGAGAGTATCCCGACCAGGATCACAGTTCGCCCCGATCCGGAACCAGACTTCGCCAAAGTCTTGAACGTTCGTGTCTTCGTCAAAGATGAAGACGAACTTCGTGAAAGCCAAGCCTCCAAGCCCCCAAATCGCATTCATCACCTTGTAGGCGTGGCCGGGATACTTCTTTTTGATCGAAACAAAAGCCAGGTTGTGGAAAGTCGCTTCGACCGGCAAATTCATGTCCACGATCTCCGGCACAGTCAACTGAATCATCGGCAGGAAGATTCTCTCTACTGCCTTACCCATCCAGCCATCTTCCATCGGGGGTTGGCCGACAATGGTCGCTGGATAGACAGGCTTTTCGCGCATCGTGACGGCGGTGACATGCAAAACCGGGAAGTCCTCAGCCAAAGAGTAGTAGCCAGTATGATCCCCAAAAGGCCCTTCGAGACGCCTCTCGCTAGGATCGACGTATCCCTCGATGACGATTTCTGCCTCAGCTGGAACCTTTACGTCGATCGTCTTGCAAGGAATCAGATCGACCCGTTCGCGCCGCAAGAACCCAGCAAACATCATCTCGTCGATTCCCGGGGGGAGGGGGGAGATCGCTGCGAAGGCATGGACCGGGTCGCCCCCCAGAACGACTGCGACTTCAATCCTCTTTCCCTTTGCGCCAGCGGCTTCCATGTGGCGCATCCCTGTTTTGTGCATTTGCCAATGCATTCCGCAGGTGTTTTTGTCGTGGACTTGCACCCGATACATTCCCACATTCCGTTTTCCTGTCTCAGGGTCGTGGGTAAAGACCAGGGGAAGAGTGACGTAGGGGCCCCCGTCCTCTGGCCAGCAAGTGAGCACGGGAAGTTGGGTGAGATCCACTTCGTCGCCCATCATCACGATCTCTTGGCAAATCGCCCTTTTTGCATCCTTGGGTGGCACTGCTTGCAGTTCCAGGAGCCTTGGCAAAAGCTGTAGAGCTGCCTTGGCTCCTTTCGGAACTTCTGGCTTAAGCAAAGCAGCGATTCGCTCGCGATGCTCCTCAAAGTCCTCACTGCTGAGGGCCATCGACATACGTTTCCTGCTTCCCATCGTATTGATCGCGACCGGCATTCTGTAACTCTGGGTGGAACCAGGCCGAGCAGCAGGGTGGATGGAGGGAAAACCCATGACAGCCGACTTTGGGTTTGGCGTGCCATGCCTCTGACCAGCTCCGACGGGATTTTCAAAAAGCAAGGCCGGCCCATGCTTCTTCATCACCCGGTCTGCAATCTCCGTGATCTCCAGATAGGGACTCACTGGTTCAGAGATCCTCTTTAGCTCCCCTTTTGCGTGCAAAACATCGAGAAAGTGCTGGAAATCACGATAGGCCATTGATGTTAGAGTCTACGAGGGGAGCATGCAACTCTATTCGACTGGGCTGGGACTTGCCTGGAGCTCTCCGTCATTTGGTCAGGCAAAGTCACGGATCGTCTCGGGCTTTTTCTGCAAAACCAGGCATTAACAGTAGCAAAACATCCCTAGCGTTATCTATACTTGCTTCCTTACTGGCGAAGTTGCTGGTGAAAGTTATTATTAGGAGACCAAAAAATGAAACACCTTCTGACTCTGGGTGCTCTTCTCGGCGTTGCCTGTGCCAACGCTCAGTTGATCGTAGGGAACGACCAAGCGGGATCTGCCACGATCTGGGAAGTTAATGTCACCACAGGCGCGGCAACGGCCCTCTACACTGCATCGACAACGGCAGCCAAACCCTGGGGAATGGCAGCTGATAACCTGAATAGCATTTTGTACTGGAACAACTCAGGAAACCTCTTTAGCGCGAGCTTTGCTTCCCTGCTCGCAGGAACCGCTGCCCCTACCTCGGTGGCAATGACCTACAACGCGGCAACCGTCAACTTCGTTGGCTTGGGATTTAACCAGACCACTGGCAAGCTTTATGGCACTCGCAACGTTGCCACAGAGGGAGTTTACGAAATTGATCCGACGACTGGGGTTGCAACCCTCCTGACGACCTACAACACTTCCTTTGATCACGGTGGCTTGGAGTACGACAATGCGACAGGAAAACTGTATGGCTTGTCCGACAGTGCTCCTTCGCCAAGCGTCCGGGGACTGTACGAGATTGATCCTGCGACTGGTACCAATACGTTTAAGGCTGGCTACCCAGCTGGTGAAACCGACATTGACGGCCTCGCCGTGTGGAACGGGACTGCTTACTACGTCTCGGACGGCCCTAACACTGCCCAAGCTAGCTTCTACGTCTACAACATTGCTACTGGCACCATGACGGGAACCTTGGCGTCGCCCTTTACAGGATCTGGCACCTTCTCGGCTGCCACCTACGCTCCCGGATTGGCTGCGATCCCTGAGCCATTCACCCTCGCTGTTCTAGGCGCTGGGCTTGGCGGGCTGTTAATCCGACGCAGAAAGAAGTAAATCGCCTCGCCTGATCGACACAGGAGCCGTCTCGTTTGCGAGGCGGCTCTTCCTTTTCTTCACCCGCTTGCTGCTACTGGGCCGGCAGGGGACAGGGAGTCTTTGGCCGGCGGCGGACGGCAGGGATTTCGATCTTCTTATGGCCATTCAGGAAGACTGAAGTTGGCGAGTCCTTTTTGATAAACTCCCCGTAGGGGCCCTCATTCACGATTTGGCCGCCATGCTCTCCTGCTCCAGGGCCAATATCGATCAGCCAATCTGCTGCTCTCATCGTATCCTCATCGTGCTCAACAACCAAGACTGTATTGCCAAGGTTTCGGAGGCGGAGGAGGGTGTCGATCAGACGGTGATTGTCGCGCTGATGAAGCCCAATCGAAGGCTCGTCTAGCACGTAAAGGCACCCCATGAGCCCACTCCCGATCTGGGTGGCGAGGCGAATCCTTTGAGCTTCACCCCCTGCTAAAGTCGTTGCAGAACGGTCAAGAGTCAGGTAACTGAGACCAACATCGTTCAGGAAGCGGAGGCGTTCGATAATCTCCTTCACGGCTCGTTCGCCAATCGCTTTTTGCCTGGCGGACAGTTGGCCCTCCACATGGGTGAAGAACTCCAAGGCATCACTCACGGACATCACTGTGACGTCAGCGATATTGAGGCCCCCAATCTTCACAGCGAGGGTTTCTGGCTTCAGCCTCCTGCCGCCACAGGCTGGGCAAGGTTTTGTGCGCATGTATTGTTCCAGATCGCGCTTCACCCACTCGCTTTCGGTCGATTCGTACTTTTTTCTCAGAATCTCGACGACTCCAGTCCAGGTGTAGCTGAAAGAACGTTCTGCTCGGGAGTACTTCATCATCACCTTGACGGGATCCTCCAGCCCATAGAGCACCGATTGAAGTTGCTCTTCGTTGAGTTCAAAAACTGGTCGCTTGGCGTCAAAGCCGATGGCCCGCCCCACTGCATCGAGAACCTCTGGCCACCATTCCTTGGTGTCGCCACTTTTGTAAACGAAGGGAACGATGGCACCATCCCTGAGCCCGATTTTCTTGTTCGGCATCACGAGGTCAGGATCAAACTCCGTCTTCGTGCCGAGCCCAGTGCAGTCGGGACAGGCGCCAAAGGGAGAGTTGAAAGAGAACATTCTTGGCTCAAGTTCTGGCATTGTGAAGCCACTCACCGGACAGGAGTAGTGCTCACTAAAGAGTTCATCGTGCCACTCCTCTGCCCCTTCGCTTGACTTCTGAGAGCTGAGGGTCACGAGACCTTTCCCCATCTTGAGGGCTGCTTCGATCGAGTCAGTCAGACGGCGCTCGAGTCCTTCTTTGATCACCAATCGATCGACCACGACTTCGATTGTGTGCTGCTTGTAGCGATCCATCGGGATATCGTCGGTCACCTCGTACATGGTGCCATCGACCCTGACTCTGACATAGCCAGCCTGCTGGATTTCTTGAAGTTCCTTTTTGTACTCGCCCTTTCTGCCCCTCACAACAGGAGAGAGCACCTGGAGTTTTGTGCCTTCCGGAAGACGCAATGCAGCATCCACAACTTGGTCTGTGCTTTGTCGCTCGATTGGCTTCCCTGTGGCAGGAGAATAAGGCACGCCGGCTCTGGCGAAAAGAATTCGGAGGTAATCGTAGATCTCCGTGACAGTTCCGACGGTCGAACGGGGATTGCGGCTCGTGCTCTTCTGGTCGATGCTCACGGCGGGAGAGAGCCCCTCGATGTGATCCACGTCTGGTTTATCCATCTGGCCAAGGAACTGCCTAGCGTAGGCACTCAGGCTCTCGACATAGCGCCTTTGGCCCTCAGCATAGATCGTGTCAAAGGCGAGGCTCGATTTACCGCTTCCACTCAGGCCAGTGATCACCACGAGCTTGTCCCGGGGGATTTCCACCGTGATGTTCTTAAGGTTATTCTCCCTTGCTCCAACGACAACGATTTTATCTTGCGCCATGCCAGTCTTGAGATTATGGAGAATTCTGTAGACGTTTGTCGCGTGTCTTTGGGGATTTTTTCTCCATCAAACGTGGCTCTCGCTTATGGGTCTGAATTAGCTCATGCGAGCGTGCCAGCCCACTTTGGTGGGAGGATAAAAAGGAAAGGACTTCTAAAAAAAACTCTCCCCAGTATTTTTACCGGGGAGAGGGGAGTGAAGCTCCTCAAAACAAAAACCATCCTTATTCTGGGCGCGCCACGTTTCGAGGAAGGGCGCTTGAGTTACCAGCTTCCCAACCCTTCACTGGCTCCCAAGGGCGAGTGAAGTAGTCGATCATTGTGATGAACATCAAGGTAAACCAGACAAAACCCCCAATGGCAAAGAGCCGGGTCAGCTTCGTGGCGAACTTGACACCCATAAAGATCGAGACCACAAGCCAAGCCTTCCAAAAGGCGATGCCGATGGCGATGAGGTTCATGAGCAAATGCTGATCCTTGAGCCAGGCAAAAGCTGGAAACCAGTAGGGCACTTGAGCGGCAAAGATGGTCAGGAGCATCAATCCCGTCAAAGCCCCCATCGTCGCGATGAGTTTGCTCTGAGGGATCACGTGGGCGTGGCCGCCACTGTGACCAGATGAATGAGATTCGTGTGCCATGGCTTTATTTAGGGATCAGATAGAAGAGCGGATAGAGGAATATCCAGACCAAGTCGACGAAGTGCCAGTACAGGCCGATCATTTCCGTCGGGACATAGTCGGTTATGAGCGGAGATTTCCTGGCAATCATGATCATCAGGGTGCCGATGACAAGAATTCCGATCACGACGTGGAGACCGTGGAGGCCAGTCATCGCAAAATAGAGGCTCAGGAAGAGTCTGGCACGGTTCGGGTCACCCTCTTGTGGCTTCTTGACCTTCTTCGCATGTTCAACCCCAGCTGCTCTGCCGGTCACATCCTTCTTCTCCATTCCGTAGCTCGTCACCTTGTGATCGGCATAGACGAAGCTGTGGTTGGGGAAGAGGTTGTGCTCAAACTTTGAGCTGTACTCAATGGTTTTGATCCCCAAGAAGCCGAACGCACAGGCAAGGGTGATCCCCAGGCAAATGAGTTGCTGCTTTGGCTTTTTGAGCTGGGCATAGTGCACAGCCATCGCCACACAGAACGAGCTGATCAGGAGAACGAAGGTGTTCAGGCCTCCGAGTTGCCAATCGAGCTGCTTATGAACCAGATAGAAGTCTGTGTGCCACTTCCAGCGATAAATCGCATACATAAGGAAGAGAGCACCGAAAAACATGACCTCAGTGACGAGGAAAGCCCACATGCCGACGACGTAGCTCTCTTGCTGCTGGTCTATGTCTTCGTACTGAAAATACACCTCATCAGCATCTGGATCGTTGGTTACTGGTGCGTGTCCGCCCATTAGTCCTTCTTCTCCTCGTCGTCGGTTGCTCCCACGAGCGCTGGCTTTTTGCCTTTCTTCCTCTCTTCTTCATAGAGGGCTGAGTCGGCAATCGCGTCGTAGTCGTAGGGGTCTTCTCGGACGATCGGCATGACCGTAAAGTTCTCCGTCACGGGAGGTGTGGCGGCTGCTTCCCATTCCAATCCCTTGGCTCCCCAAGGGTTGTGGCTGCACTTCTTGCCCCGAATCAGACTAGCCGTGAGATAGCAGGCAGGCAGGATGAGGCCGATGCCCAAGATGCCAGAACCAATGGTTGAGGCGACGTGGTAGATCTGCCACTCCTGGGCGAAGTAGTACATGTGGTAGCGGCGTGGCATACCCAAGTAACCCAAGATGAACTGGGGGAAGAAGGTGAAGTTAAAGCCAAGGAACACGATCACAGCCGAGACCTTGCCCCAGAACTCGTTGTACATCACCCCGAAGAACTTGGGCCACCAGAAGTGGATTCCTGCCAGGAAGGCCAGAAGAGTTCCACCAACCATGACGTAGTGGAAGTGGGCGACAATAAAGTAGGTTCCTGTGAGGTGGACGTCAGTGTCAACCGAAGCCAAGAACAGTCCCGTCAGTCCTCCAATCACGAAGAGGCCGATGAAGCCAAGGGCGTAGAGCATCGGTGTTCGCAGATGGATCGATCCCTTGTACATCGTCAGAGACCAGTTAAAGATTTTGATAGCGGACGGGATCGCAACCAGGAAGCTGAGGAGCGAGAAGATCACCCCCTGAAGCACTGACTGCGAGCTGATGAACATGTGGTGACCCCAAACAAGGAAGCCGAGTCCGGCGATCGCAATCGAGCTAAAGGCGATGAATTCGTAGCCGAAAACTCTTCGGCGGCTGAAACAGGAGATGACCTCGCTGATGATTCCCATCGCAGGGAGCACCATGATATAGACGGCAGGGTGGCTATAGAACCAGAACATGTGCTGGAAGAGAACTGGGTCTCCTCCGAGCTCTGGGCTAAAGACACCGATGGCGAAGACACGCTCGAACACAACGAGCAAAAGGGTGATGGCGACGACGGGAGTCCCCAGGATGATGATGATGCTGGTCGCGTAGTGAGACCAAACGTAGAGCGGCAAGCGGAACCACGTCATGCCTGGTGCTCTCATCTTGTGAATGGAGGCGATAAAGTTCACGCCGGTCGCGATGGAGCTAAAGCCAGAGATGAAGAGCCCCACGAGGGCCAAGGTAATCTGAGTATTGGAATAGATGGAGCTGAGCGGAGTATAGAATGTCCATCCCGCGTCGATCCCCCCCAGAATCATCGCCGCCAGCACGAAGCCGCCGGAGATCATGTAGAGGTACCAACTCAGCAGGTTGAGTTTCGGAAAGGCCAAGTCTCTTGCCCCGATCATGAGAGGCAGCAAGAAGTTCCCCATGACTGCCGGAATGGCAGGGATCAAGAAGAAGAAGATCATCAATACGCCGTGGGCGGTGAATGTCTTGTTGTAGGTTTCCGAGGTGAGGAAAAGGCCGTTGGGCGAGGTGAGCTCTACCCGAATCATCGCTGCGGCAATACTTCCCAGGAAGAAGAAGAACGTTACGCCGATCAAATACATGATGGCGATTCGCTTGTGGTCTACTGTCAGGAGCCAAGACGCGATCGTATGATCGGCATTCAGATAGTTTTTCTGGGTCGGTTCCTGTTGCGCCTCTTGGATCCCGTCGATCACTGTTGCACTCATCGTCTTTGTTGCTCCCACTGGCGGAATTGGGTTTTGCCGGCACTTTCAAGCTCGTTGGCCTGTTCGGCAGCGTTGGGTAGACGTTGGCCAGTCTTTTCGTCAACCCTGGGTTCTGTCGTCGGGACGGCGACCTTGCCGTCGGTCTTGATGAAAGCGATCAGTTGCAGTACCTGCTCTTCGGTGAGTTGTCCACGGTAGGCGTTCATCGTCGGGCCATAGCCAGCAGTCAAGCGGTTCCAGGGCAGCACGATCGATTCGCGCAGGTACTCATCTGTCGCGACGGCTTTCGTTCCGTCCGTGAAGGTTCGTTCCTTCCCAAAGATTCCAACGAGAGTTGGGGCTCGCTCGTTATCCTGGCCAGCGTGGCAGTTCGCACAACCTTTTTCTTTCCAGACCAAGGCACCAGCTTCTGCCATGGTTTTGGCCATCGGTCGGAATCGGTTCCCTTGGTTTGCTTCCCACTTGGCGAAGTCCTCTTCGCTCAAGACGTGAACTTTGCCCACCATTTCTGTGTGTTGGGTACCACAGTGCATCGCGCAGAGCATTTTGTATTCACCCACCTTGGTCGGGGTGAAGTAGAGGCTGGTGTATCGTCCTGGCACGACGTGGTACTGGGCGCGAAACTCAGGGATGTACATCGCATGAATCACGTCTTGCGAAATCATCGTGAGTTTGATCGGTCTGCCAACCGGAATTGTCAGCTCGTTGTTTTCGCGGACACCGTTCATGTGCTGAACGTGCCACATCCACTGTTTGCCGATGACAAAGATTTCAGTCGCATTCTTTGGTTCTTTGCGAACGTGGATAAAGTTCGACGCGCTCCAAACGAAGATGCCGAGGGCCAAGACCAAGGGGATTATGGTCCAAAGGGCTTCCAGCTTGCTGCTGTGGTCGATCGGGTTCCGACGGTCAGCCACTTTGCCCGCTCGGTAGGTGAAGACCATTTTGGCCACGAGGGCAAGAACCAGCACGGTGAACACAACTGTCAAGCCAGTTATGGTGAAAAAGAGTGCGTCGTAGGCCACTGCGTGCTGGCTCGCTTGCACCGGCATGAGGGGTAGGTTGCCAAAAAGGCAGATCATAGTAACGACCCCGAGGGTTTTGAGCGTGTTCAAGATGTTCAAGCTCTTTTGTCCTGTGAGGGGGTCTATATTGATGCAACTGAGATAAAAAGGTCGATCGTCGCGAATTCCCACCACTTCTTGCTTCGCATCGCGGATCGAGTCGAGCATGACGCGGGCTGGGTATTCGGTGGATAAGAAATAGCGGATAATCTTCCCCTGAGGCGAGACCACCATGACTCCGGCAGGGTGGACGATGGCACCATTGGCGGGATCCCTGGTGAATTGGAAGCCCAGGGCGTCCGTCACCCGCCGGATGCTCTTTTCGTCTCCCGTTAGAAAGTGCCAGCCTTTTTCCGTTCCTTCGCGGTAATAAAAGTCCATGAAGGTCTCCTTCTTGGCAGCTGCCATAGCAGGGGTTTCCTCGTGATCAATGGAGAGAGCGATGAAGTCAAAAGTCGTCCCGATGTCATCTTTCTTGAATCCCCGGAAAGTCCGAACGAGGTTGTTGAGCTCGTCGGTGCAGATACCGGGGCAGTTGTAGAAGATTGGAGCGATCACAACTGGGCGACCAGCAGCAAAGATCTGTCGCAGTTCGATCTTTTCTCCTCGGTCGTTGGTAAATGTCGTGTCGAGGGGAATGAAGTCGTTTAGCCTTTGATCCACCCTCACGCCAGCTGCGGCAGCACTCGTGGCGATTCTCGCTTGTCCCGGAATGGGTTGGTTCGGGTAGCCATAGAACTGGGCCGATGCAACCGCAGCGATGATCAGACCAGCAATCACGAGGGTCTTCTTCATGGCATTTCTCCTTGGGTTAGGGTTGTTTGAGCAGCAGCTGGTGCCGCAGTGGGGGCTTGAACCTGTGTCTGAGTTGGGGAAGAGGAGGCTGGTGCCGAAGGCCGCGAAGGCAACCCTCTCTCCGTCACGATCCTCATCGCATCGTCAATGGGGATCGTCGCAACGTTGGGATTTTCTGGGTTGATCTCCAGCTTCGTGGCCTTTTCCCGCTCGATGGCTCTCAGCTGCACCATGTCCTTCTTGGCCGTAATGTTCGATTGAAGAATCGGGGTGCCTTCAGGGGGAGAAACCTTCCGTTCGATCTCCGCGTCGGTTGGAGTAACAACCATAGAACGGTCTACGACTGCCACAAATCCCCAGGCGATGAGGAAGCACAGAATCGAGCCACCAAAGAAGATGGCGGTTGGCTTGCGGAGGGCTTCGACGGGAACGTCGCTCCGCTCGTATCCCATTTCTTCTAAGACATCAAGTTCAACGTTCTCTTCTTTTTTCTCATGCATGAGCTTCGACCTCCTTCAGTTTCGCTTCGTAAGGACTCGCATCCACAGTTAGGGGTGCCGTGCGCACCTGTCGGGAGTAAACGATGAGCCAAATGCCGCCTGCTAGAAGGAAGGCACCAATCTCTCCGAGACCAGGAAGCCAGGTTTCGCGGAAGAAGGGGGCGATCATATAGTTGAGGTCATTGATTCTCACCAAGAAGATGAGACCAGCGACAAAACCGAGCAAGGCGAACTCCCTCTTCACTCTGGGAGAGAGGAGCAAAAGGAACGGGATAAAGAATTGACCAAGTATGTTCGCCAGACCAACCGCGTTGAAGTTGCCTCGCGACCGGTTTAGGTAGAAGCTCGTGAACTCCGGCAAGTTGCCGCTCCAAATGATCAAAAAGTGGCTGAAACTGAAGTAAGCCCAGAGCATCGTAAGCATCAGAAGCAGGTTCCCGAAGTCCTTCTTCATCAGCTCGTCTACCGTGTCAACGTAAGGAGTGTTCTTGGCATATTGCGCCACGGTGAAGACAGTAAAGGCCATCGCACCGAGAGCAGACCCAACCACGAACCAAACTCCCCAGAGGGTTGAGAACCAGTGAGGGTCGAGGCTCATGTAGAGGTCGGTTGTCAAGAAGGTCACGATCAGCACGAACAAAACGATGAAGGCTCCGGTTGTGTTATTCCGGTAGTTGCTGAACTTTTTGTCGCCAGTCTTTTCCTCTTGTCTTGTCCAGTGTTGGAGCAGGTAAGCCATTCCCACCATCAGGGCAAAGAAGAGAATGTAGCGGAACGTGAATCCCCCTGCATTCAGGTAAGCCACCTTCGCCATGACAGGAATGTCGGTCGGGTCTGGATTCACCCATTTGTAAAGGACAGGCAAGGAAAAGAGAATTGGCGTTCCCAGCAAGCCCATTACTCCGAGGGTGACAGGACCTCCTCCTGCTTCAAAAAGCCTGAGAATAGGAGTTCCCCAGCGTCCTCGCGTAATGTGGAAAAGCAGCGAGAGTGCAAAGCACCCTAGCGAAAGGCACATCCAGAATGTCCAGCCGATAAGCCAGCTACTGGCCCAGGCTTTTTGACCTCCGGCAAAGGACGTTGCAAAGCCGAGGGCTCCGATCACAGCCATCGCGATTCCGACCTGCAGATACCTTTGGTCGATTCTGGCGACGGGAGCTCCGGAAGTCACTTTTGCTTCGTTCACAGTCTGCCTCCTTCAGCTTCATTCATCGTCATCGTGGTGTCTTGAGGGGCGGGAGCCGGTTGGGTGGCAGCTCCGAAGCCAGCAACCTCTGTAAAGAGAGGCCCTTGCTTCGTTGCCTGGGCGGTTGTGACCCCCAGCTTCTGGCGAACTGGTTGATCCAGATCCTCCAGCGGGGCATGTTGACTAAACTGGAGCACCCGAATGTAGGCAGCAATGGCCCAGCGGTCTTCCGGCTTGATGCGGGCCCCGAAGGGATACATCGTTCCGTAGCCTCGGTTGATCACGTCGTAAAAGTGTCCGATCGGCATTTCGCGAAGTCGGTCTGTGTGGTAATTCCCCACAGGTTGGGCGAGGGTAAATCCTCGTTGGGCGATCATGCCTTTCCCATCGCCGATCTCTCCGTGGCAGTGGGTGCAAAAGATGCGGTACCTTTCCTGACCTCTTCGGATCAACTCTTTCGTCACTGGAACTGGGAACTCCTTGACGAGCTTGCCATCCACATAGCCTGTGTAGTAGGCGTCGTCCAGCTTTGCCCCTCCGACTGGCACAGTTCCTTCGACTGGCATCCGAGTGTTCTTGCCGTCCGCAAAAAACTTGCTCTTCTCTTGCGACTTCACCTTGGGTTGAACCCACATGTCTGTGTGGCAACCGGTTAAGATTGTCGTCGCAGCCAAAGCAAGGCTGATTTTTGCCAAAGCAGAGATCTTCATTAGTAGCCCTCCGAAGTCATGACTCGTTCGGTACTCAAGGGGTTGAGCGTTTTCAAGAACTCCTCGACTTTCGCTTCGTCGTAGCGCGGGTCAGTCGCTTCGATGCACAAGATAAAACGGTCTTGGGAAGCGCGGATCATGCAAGCTGCGTTCATCACTGGGTGGTGAGGCTTTGGCAGTTTGTTCAGAGCAAACATCCCGAGCCCGGCACTGAAGGCAGCGAAGAGGATGGTGAGTTCATAGGCAGGGGGGAAGAAGGCAGGGATCGACATCAGAGGCTTGCCACCAACGTTGTGGGCGTAGCCATTCAAGCCCCATTCTCCTGCCCAATCGAAGGGCAAGGTGAAGTTGTTGCTTGTCCAGATCTGCAAGCCATAGCCAACCAAGAAGCCAAGCACACCATGGGCGAAGACGATCCAGCCGAGCCTTTCATCCTTGTGCTCCATGGCCTCGCACACTCCGTGAACCGGGATGGGGGAATAGGCATCCATATCCCGATAGCCAGCTTGGCGAGCTGCTTTCGTCGCTTCCAAGAGCTGCTCGGGAGTCTCAAACTCCGCCACGACTCCGTAGGGTTTGGGAGAGGTATCGCGTCCGTGTGACATTTGAAATCCTTAGCGGAGAACCGCTGCCTCCTTTTGGTCTTCGTCGGTTCCTTTGCCCTCAGAATGGCCGTGATCGTGCTCAACCTGGTGCAGGAGCTCCTTCATTTCGAAAATGTTGATCAAGGGCAAGAAGCGAACGAAGAGGAACATGAGGAACAAGAAGAGTCCCATTGTTCCGGCAAACATCGCCCAATCCCAGAAGGTCGGAGTGTAGAAACCATAGCTGCTTGGCAGAAAGTCTCGCGTGAGTGAGATCGGGATGATCACGAATCGCTCAAACCACATTCCGATACTGATCGAGAAGCTGATGAAGAAGAGAGCAGCGAGGTTCCGCCGAACCTTAGGCGACCACAAGAACATCGGGATCGCCACGTTGAAGAGGATCAGGGCCCAAAAAGACCAACTGTAGGGAGCGTCGGCGAGACTAATTCTGTTGTGGAGCAAGGCTCTTTCGAACGGGATTCCCGAATACCACGCATAGAAAACTTCCATGCAGTATCCATAAGCAACGATCAGGCCTGTGGCAAGCATCACCTTCGCCATCCAGTCGAAGTGCTTCATGGTGATGAGGCCTTCGAGCTTGTACCACTTGCGGAGGGGAATCGCCAAGGTGATGACCATCGCAAACCCAGCAAAGACGGCACCAGCCACAAAGTAGGGCGGGAAGATTGTGACGTTCCAGCCAGGCACGATACCCATAGCAAAGTCGAAGGACACGATTGTGTGAACCGACAGAACCAGGGGAGTCGAGAGACCAGCGAGCATCAGGCTCGCATGTTCATAGCGCGCCCAGTGCTTCGCTGAACCGCGCCAACCTAAACTCGCTGCCCCGTAGGCAATCTGAGCAAACTTGTTCTTCGCCCGATCCCTGAGGGTCGCAAGGTCAGGAACGAGACCCACGAACCAGAACAAGATCGAGACGTTCATGTAGGTCGTCACGGCGAAAACGTCCCAAACCAGTGGACTGCGGAACTGTGGCCACATGTTCAAGATGTTTGGATAGGGCATCAGCCAGTAGGCAACCCAAGGACGACCTGTGTGCAAGAGAGGATAGATCCCAGCGCACATAACGGCGAAGATCGTCATCGCTTCAGCAAATCGGTTGATCGAGTTGCGCCAGCGTTGGCGAAGCAAGAGCAAAACAGCCGAAATGAGGGTTCCTGCGTGGCCAATCCCGATCCACCAGACAAAGTTGACAATGTCGAGACCCCAACCGACTGGTTGGTTGTTTCCCCAGATCCCGATCCCTTCAATCACCAAGTAGGTAACCGCGACCAGCAAGAGGTTCACACCCAGGAACCCGATGCCGAACATGATTTGCCAGGGGCTGGTTTTCAGGGGGCCAGCCTTGATAGGGGGCGAGTTATGGGTTGACTGAACAAGGACGATATCGCCGATTGCTTTGTCCAGCTTCTCGTTGGTGTAATCACCCTCCAGGAGGGCCTGATCAACGGGGGTCGGGTTAGTAGACATGGGTGTGTTTCGTTAGGCCTCCAAATCGGGGTGGGGATTGCGCACCTTGGAGAGATAGCTCGTTCTGGGTCGAACGTTTAGCTCTTTCAGCAAAACGTAATTGCGTTGGTCAGCTCGGCTCTTGGCGATTGCATTCTCTGGCTTTCTCATATCACCGAAGATGATCGCTTGGCCAGGGCACGCCACTTGGCAGGCGGTTAAGACCTCGCCATCAGCGATCTCGCGGGTTTCCTTCTTCGCTGTGATGCGAGCCTTGTTGATGCGTTGGACGCAGTAAGTGCACTTCTCCATCACCCCTCTGCCTCGCACTGTTACGTCGGGGTTTTGGAGCATTTGAAGAACCGGAACCTGGTCGAGATTCTTCGTATAGTGTAGGAAGTTGAACCGCCGAACCTTGAAGGGGCAGTTGTTGCTGCAATATCGCGTCCCGACACAGCGGTTATAGACCATCTGGTTCAGGCCCTCGTGGCTATGCACGGTAGCAGCGACCGGACAAACTGGTTCGCAGGGTGCCTTTTCGCAGTGCATACAGGTGACTGGCTGGATAACGATGGGCGGATTGTCGCGGTCGATCTTCACGCCCGTCAGATCAACCCCTTCAAAAGTTCCTTTGTAATAGCGGTCGATCCTCATCCAGTGCAGCTCGCGGCCCTTCATGACCTGCTCTTTGCCAACCGTTGGGATGTTGTTTTCGATGTTACAAGCCATCACACAGGCATTACAGCCAGTGCAAAGGCTCAGATCGATCGTCATCGCCCACTGGTAGTTCGTCGCACTGAAGTCGAACTCCGATTCCGAGTACATCGTTGGGGGGATCGTGTCTTCTCGTTCACCCTCCGACATCTTTGCGTGGCTGTCCTTACTGCCCTTAGGGTCATCGCCTCCGTGGGCGTCTACTTTGGCATCTTTGCCACCAGCGTGCTTTTCAAAGTAAAACTCCGGCCCGTCGCCCCCGAAAGGTTTTCCAGAAGCCAGCAAACCAACCGTCGTTTCTCGAATCAAGAATCTGTCGCTGTCGACGACGCTCGTGTCGATCGTGTTGTGGAACTGAGTGTTGGCCAGGGGATAGGTTTTGCCAGTCTTGGCGATCTCGCACTTCCCAAGAACGTAAGGCTTGGCACTGGTGCGGAGCTTCATCCCATCGAACCCGCCGCCTTCTTTGTCGCTACGCTTGGATCCGACCATTCCTGCTTTGGTTCGGCCGTACCCCATGTGGAGAACTGCCACATCGTCTGCCATTCCCAGGCTCACCCACACAGGCACCTCAAGGCTTCTGCCATCGACGGTCACTGTGACAAGATCGGCATTCCCGAAGTAAGGCACACCCAGGAGTTTTTGTGGTTGCCCGATACCGAGCTTTTTCGCCGTTGCATCGCTCACGAGCAAAGCGTTATCCCAGGTGAGGTTGGTGATCGGGGTCGGACACTCTT
>JALOLT010000156.1 GCA_025455775.1 Fimbriimonadaceae bacterium | reverse complement strand
CCAAGGGATCCGTAATCTTCGTCAGGCGGTTGAGGCTGTCGTAGGTGTAGTTGGTGGTGTGGTTGAGGGGTGTTTTCTCTGAAGTGAGATCGTTCTTGCTGTTGTAGGTGTAAGTCCAGACCTTGCCAAGAGGATTCGTTCGAGTGAGGAGGTTTCCATTCAAGTCGTGGGTTCCTTGCCAAACCCCTCCTCTTTTGTCCGTGACCTGGGTCACGTCCCGGTTCGAATTGTAGAGATAGCTCTCACTGAAGCCTCCGCCGTCGACTGCGCTCACCAAGAGACCACTTGAATAGTTATGAATTGTCTGCTGACCTCCTGGCAGGGTAAGGGTAGTCGCGCTCCCAGAGTAGCTGTAGGTCACTGCGTGACCTCTTGGGTTCGTCTGGGTGAGGAGCCGCCCTTGCGAATCGTAAGTCCAGTGCCAGAGGTAAGTTCTTAAGTCTTGTTCAGAGGTGAGAAAGTCACTCGAATTGTAAGTGAATTGCCTGGTGGGAATCGATCCGTTCAGCTGAGGGAAGGCAACACCAGTAAGTCTTGCCCCTGCATCATAGTTAAAAGTCCAAACTCTACTAGCTGGATCTGTGATACGCCAAACTCGGCCATCACTGTTGTAGTCCAGAGTGATCTGCCTGCCGTCTGCTGCCTGGACGCTCGTCACGTTTCCACTAGAGTTGCGATTGATCGTCGTTGTATTGCCGTACCGATCCTTGACTTGTACCAGTCGGCCTGCGGCGTTAAACTCCCAGACATCCTGATTGTGCCAAGTCTTTGTCCAGGTGCCACCAGAATGTCGCACTAAGGTATGGTTCCAACCAGCTGGCTTAATGAAGAAGCTACCAGCTTGCTGGTAAGGGGCAACGAGGCCGTCTGGCATTCTCACCTGCGCCGAAGAACCTGGCGTATGAAAGATCCGAGCATCATAAGAATGTGACCATTTCTTACCGAAGACATCGTTGTAGCTGGTGCGGGAATTGTAGTAAAGAGTAAAGTCAATTCCCGATTCGCCTCTACTGGGGATTGACACAACATCGAGGGTGAGGAGGTTGTTACCAGTATTGGTGTTGGTCTCTCCGGCAAGGCCGAGTCCGACCCCGACTCCCCCGCCTCCTTGCTGACTCCCTCCCCCGTTTTCGCCTGCCTCACCTGGGAGTTCTCCTTCGCCTCCTGAACCGGAGACAGACTCGAGAACGAGTCCTGCAAAGGTTGGGAAGGCGTTCGTGAGGAGCTCGCCTCTCTGCACGGCAGAGTCGATCGCCCAGCCAAGCCGGGCCGACTCGAGATCTGCCCGAAGTCGAGGGGTGAACCAACCTTTCCGCTCCTCATCTCGTCCCGGCTTATCGCCTAAGAAGGGTTTTCCTGGCCTCTCGGAAAACTCCTTGGCCGATCTCAGAGCGATGAACTTCTGCGTAGTCTCAACTGTGGTCTTTAGTCCGGCGGAAAAGGCTATCGGCGAAGCAGACACAAATGTCAAGACTGCTACAAAAGTGCAGACAGGCTTGAGAAAGCGAGACGAACAAGTGGAGAAGCAGGACATCAGGCTCAGCCACGCATCCAGAAAGGCCAGGATTTCGGCTATTCTGAATCAGTGATGAAGAATTAAATGATGGACTCGCCGGAGAGAAAAACTAACCTATTCGATAGGGCCAGTTCGAAAACTTGGCACATTTCCTTCCGGATAGAGTCTCGCCAACTCGTCGCTCAACTCTTGACGAACCAAATCCCCCAGAGCTTGCGTTTCGGCGATCTCTTTTTGCAAAGCCCTTAAGTCTCGACGCTCAATCGAACCTGCCATCCCAAGCCAGCGATTTTCCATGTCTACGGCACGCTTTTGAACCAGGTCTGCCAGTGTCGTAAAGCGCTGAGGAACTGGAATTGCCTTAAGCTCAGCCGCTGCATCTTTCGTTCGGCCAGCCATCGTTTTGGCAACATCCTCCAGCTTCGCAAGTCTTTCAGGAGTGAGAGGTTCGCCTCCCTGGATCTGTCGCAAAACCTCCATTTCTTCGGCGCGAGGAACTGTGGCCCTTTGCATCGCTCGACCACTGGCTCCGAGCCAGGCCAACTCCTGGCCGATCCCGTTCGCCAAGAAGAGGCCCCCGAGACCGCAAGAACAGCAGCAACCGCCGAATACAAGAAAGGAAATCCATTTCCACGGAGACTTTTTGGCCATCTGATTCCATGATGACATGATCGGATTTGGCGAGAACAGCCACCCTCAATTCGCAAAGGCTATCCCTCACTTACCGAGTTGCCGATACTGCACTGCTTCTGCCAAATGGGTCTTGGTCACGGTTGGGCTTCCGGCCAAGTCTGCGATCGTTCGCGCCACCTTCAAAAGCCGGTCATAGACTCGTCCGCTCAGCCCCAATCGAGCCGAAACAAGGCGCAGGAATTCCTGGGATTCTCCATCCAGATGGACGGAGTCGCGAACCTGTCGAGGACTCATCGTCGAGTTCGTTTTGGATTCGCCAAAGCGTTCTCGCTGAATCTGTCGCGCAACCTCGACTCTCTCCCTCAAAACTGAGGACTCTGGACCGAGTGGTGCCTCGACTAGTTCGTCTGGCTTCAACCGAGGAATGTCCACATGAATATCGATTCGATCGAGAAGCGGGCCACTGATTCTGCCACCATAGCGATCACAGGCTGCCTGGCCGACGCACTTCGCTTCCGGATAGCCCTTAAACCCGCAGGGACAGGGGTTCATCGCCCCTATGAGGATAAAGTTTGCCGGAAAATCCATTCGCGCCTGAACCCGGCTAATCGACACAACATTGTCCTCAAGGGGTTGTCGGAGAGCCTCCAGGACAGACCGGTCAAACTCCGGGAGTTCGTCCATGAAAAGGACGCCGAGATGAGACAGGCTGACGTCTCCTGGCCGGGGCACCCTCCCACCGCCAACAATGGCAGCGTAGCTCGCTGTGTGATGAGGGGAGCGAAAGGGTCTTTCCCAAACCAGTCCAACTCTTCCTTGCTTATGTCCCCCAGCACTGTAGATTCTAGTGACTTCGATGGCTTCATCGAGGGCGAGCCTGGGCAGGATGGTCGGGAGCCTTCGCGCCAACATCGTCTTGCCGCTTCCGGGAGGCCCCGTGAGCAGAACATTGTGGCCCCCCGCCGCAGCAATCTCGAGTGCGCGAATTCCTTGTCTTTGTCCTTTTACATCGCGGAAATCGACTTCGTACTGAATCACCTGGGATTGGCTCAAGTCAATGAAAGGATGAGGTTCGATGGCCAGAGAGCCGTTAAGCAATTCGACAACTTGGAGGAGATGGGACGCACCGTAGACCTCGAGGTCGGGAGCGATTGATGCCTCTGCGGCATTCTCTTCTGGGACAATGAGGCGACGGATGCCAGATTTTCGGCAAAGAAGAGCGGCATTGAGGGAGCCGTCAATGGGGCGGAGGCGACCATCGAGTCCCAATTCTCCCATGATGAGAGTTTCATCGAGCTCTTTGGTTGGGACTTGGCCGGAGGCAGCGAGAATCGCGATTGCGATTGGCAGGTCGATGTGGTTTCCTTCTTTCCGCAGATCGCTCGGGGCAAGATTACAGACAACGTAGCCATTTGGGAAGGTGAGCCCACTGTTTGTGATCGCAGCCTTGACGCGCTCTTCTGCTTCCTTTACTGCCTGATCAGCGAGTCCCACCAGAGCAAAGCGCACAACCCCTGCCCGAATGTCGACCTCTGCCTCCACCGGAACAGCGTCGATCCCATCCAGGGTCGCTGTCTGGACAAGGGAGATCATAGGAATGTTTTACCAGGCCTTGGAGATTTTGGATGGAGGCGAGCCAAAAAAGGGGGTCACAGTTCAATTTTTGTCTCACCCTGCCTGAGATAGCCGCGACGCCGCGCTTCCTCTTCCATTCCCAGGGGGGTGGCTAATCGGGAACTCCGCTCGATGAGTTCGCTCCTAGCCTGTTCGATCTTGCGCATCTCGGCTTTAGCTTGCTCCCGCTTGAGTCTCTGGGTATTGAATTCGTGCCAGGGCCTTAGGCTAAAAAAGATGCCAGTAAAAATGCCTGCAATTACTACAAAAAACGCAAATCCTTTCATCGTCCTCTTGCCACTCCATGGCTTTCAAGTACTATAGACAGTATATCCGAAACTTTGTATCGTGTGATGCAGTAGTTCTAGGAGTGATTCGAGTTCGTCGATTTCCTTCAGAAACCTACTCTGTTTAAGCGGAGAGGAATGAACGAAACCGGGTCTTTTTTTGAGAGTGAACCCTGTGAAAAGAATTGCCCCCATTCTTGTCTTGG
>JALOLT010000068.1 GCA_025455775.1 Fimbriimonadaceae bacterium | reverse complement strand
GCCAAGTACACGGGCACGCAAAAGTCGGGCATCATCACATGGAACAACACTCTGGCAAAGTGGAACCGGCACGTCATGCACGACCGCTTCCCCGGCGGCGCCGTCGTGTTCTCAATGGGTGGCGAGCTGTCCCATACGGTGCACGTGACTGGTTACAACGACCAGGGTACCGGCTCCTCACGCTCCGATGATGTGGTTTCTGAGAAGATTGCCAACAGTCATGACGCCGACCCTACCTGAGCACCTCTTCAATCTTTTCCGCCAAGGCCTCCAACCCTGCCTCGGAATCCACCCCGAGGTCGATGTGCAGGACGAAGCGGCCGTTGGCCTGCAGGGCCCCGATGTCCCCGAGTGCCTGGGCGTTCTTCAGCTGATTAAAGCTCGCCCCCATCCCCGGAATCTGCGCATCAACCGAATCACCCCCGGTCAAGATAAGAAAGGCCCCATTGTTTGGGCCACCCTTATGAAACTGACCGGTTGAGTGCAAGTAGCGAGGGCCATAACCGAAGCTCGTCACCTTCTTGGTTGCGTCACGCAGCTTCTGCCTCATCCCCTGCACCAACGAACTTGACTTCGCAGTCTCAGGAATGAAAGCCAAAAACGAAAGGTGCGAGACAGGTTCGTTCAACCAGGCTTTTAATGCGTCGGGAATCGTCGTGCCCTGACCGTGGTAGACCGTTAGCAGACCCTCTTTCATCGTGGGAACCCCCATCTCGACCGTCCCGGTTCTCTGAATCTCAGCGAGTTTTCCTTGGGCGATGGTCTTGGCTTCTTGAACGTTTGGTTGGTCAAAGGGATTGACTCCCAAAACAGCCCCAGCGACTGCAGTAGCCACTTCCCAACTGTAGAACTCTTCTGCCAAATCTGCCTCATTGGCGATGGTGCGCAAGATCACAGGGGCGCCTGTTTCCCGAGCCACTTCCACTGCTGTGACCCCTTGAACTATATCGGAACCATCGGTGAGCAGCACAAAAACTCGATCGTCGCCGTAGTTCTCCGGGGCTCCGACTGGCTCTTGTGCAACTGGCAAGATTCCCTTGCCTCCCTTCCCAGTCGATTCTGCAATCAGCTGCTCCGCCCACAGACCAAACGCCTCCAAATGGGGCGGAGTGATGAAGGTCACTTTGTCTCGACCAGCCAAAGAAAGTTCTCCGAGAAGAGCCCCCAACCGAAACGGGTCAGATAGGGTGTCCCCTCTTGCCGGGCCCAGTTCAGCGGCACGGGTCACCATCGCCTTTACGTCGAGCTGCATCGCAGCGGCAGTCAGGAGCCCAAAAACAGACAGGACACTAAAGCGGCCACCGATCTCCGGAACCCCCAGGAAGACCTTTCTGTAGCCGCGCTCCTCGGCAATTGGCAACATCGCTGAACCAGGATCAGTGATTGCAACGAAGTTTCTGCCTGCCTTCTCGCCTGTCAGCTCCACCATTTTCGCATAAAAGAACTCTTCAAAGGACTTTGGCTCGGCAGTGGTGCCGCTCTTGCTGGCCACCACAAAGAGGGTCGAGAGCATCGGCAGGCGATCCAGCAAACCTGTGACGGTTGCTGCATCGGTTGAATCCAAAACATGAATCTTGAGACCAGTCGAATTGGGAAAAGCCTGGGCAAAGACGAGCGACGAAAGGCTGGAGCCACCCATGCCACACACCACGAGATCCGTGAAGCCCTCTTCCTTAACTTCCTGGGCAAAAGCGACCAAAGAATCTGCCTGATCAATCATTGCTTCTGGAATGTCTGTCCAGCCCATGAACTTTCCGATGAAAGCCTGAACCTCGGGATCTTCCGACCAAAGGGAACCGTCCCTCTGCCAGAACCTCGCGACAAAGTTGCTTTGGGCCATCTCAGCCAGAACTTGATCCAGCCGACTTTGCATTTCGGATGAGATATGAATCATCGCCCCACCACAAAAGACTCTTGCTTGTCTTGGATTGATTTGATGAGCTTGTGGAAGGGATCCACGAACTTATCGATCGCTTCTTTCTCCAGGGTTTCACCGAGCTCGGCGCGGCTGATTCCCAATTCTCCCAGAAGGCTCATCACCTCCTGAGCTCTGGTCTTTTGACCACTCACCCTTTCTTCTGGCTTGCCTTCCGCCAGGTAGTCGTGGATTGTCGCCAAGGGCAAGGTGTTCACTGTTGCAGGAGCGATCAGGGCTTCAACGTACTTTGTTTTCTCGTAGGCGGGATTCTTTGTGCTCGTGCTGGCCCAAAGAATTCTCTGATCCCAGGCACCACCATCACTCAGTCCTTTCCATTCGGGCGAGCCAAAGACTTCCTCGTAGATCTCGTAGGCGAGAATCGAGTTTGCGATTGCCACTTCCCCGAGGATCGACTTTGCCCGGGAGTCTGGGTGGGATTCGAGCATCGGATCGACCAGGCTATCCATGCGGCTGACAAAGAAGCTGGCGACACTTGCGACCTTGAGGCTGAGACCCTTCTCCGCCCTCGCTGCAAGGCCAGCACAATAAGCCCTCGCGACTGCTTCGTAGCGTTCCAAACTGAAGAGCAAGGTTACATTTACGTTAATCCCCTCGGAGATAGCTTGCTGGATCGCAGGCACACCAGCCAAAGTCGCAGGGATTTTGATCATCACGTTTTGGCGATCCAAGGCTTTCCAAAGGCGGCGCGCATCAGCGATGGTCGCTTCCGTATCGTGGGCCAGAAGAGGGGAAACCTCCAGGCTGACGTAGCCATCACGACCCTCGGTCTTTTCATAAACAGACAGGAAGAGGTCTGCGGCTTGGGCGACATCTTCAATGGAGAGAGCGTCATAGATCTCCTCCGGAGACAGGCCTTCGCCAGTGAGGGAAAGAATCGCTCCATCGTAGTCGTGGCTGCCGGCAATGGCTTGCTCAAAAATGGCAGGGTTTGACGTGACGCCGAGAACCCCCTGGTCAATGAGCTTTTGCATCTCTCCGTCGGCAACAAAGCTCCGGCGAATAAAATCGAGCCACGGAGACTGGCCCAGCTCTGCGAGTTGAGTAAGGGAGTTCATGATTCCACCCTTATTCATACCATCATCTGGCCAAGAGGTGGGGAGGTACCAGCCAAGAGACCATTGTCGACCTGTGCCGCTGGGGCAAGCATGAACATCTCTTTCCTGTAATGGCAGGACCAGCAGACAGAGACAGTAAAACTACTAGTTATTTACTGTTATCTTGACTCAAAGGCGGTTGTCCAAGTACCGTGACTTTGCTTGGTTGCAATTTGGCCGCGATCCTGCAGCGCTCAGCAGCATCCGGTTGATCTTTATCACCTTGAGGCGAGAATTTAACAACTTTGGTTCCACGGGAGCCGAAAAAGTTGATGGTTCTTGTTTGAGGGTAGAGAGTTGCTTCCTGGCTGCGTTCGCTTCACGCTCAGATCAATGGAGATCGAATAAAAAATGAACCGTAACTTAGCAGCGACGCTTCTGCTTTCCCTCATGGCAGGCATTAGCCAGGCCAACCTTCTCTTCAACGGCGACTTAGATCGCGTTTACAACCAAGAAATCGTCCCAGGTTTCTTTTTGCCCAAACCAGACCAGTGGGTCAACGTTGGGACGAGAGCCGTCACTGGCCCCTACGAAGATGAACTGTCTTCTGAGCCATGGGCTGGCCCCTCACCCACGCCAGTGACCTCGAACGGCTTCAACGTCACCACCGGTGCTGTAATCGATCCGGATATGGCAGTGTTCTTTAAGTCATTCACTGGGAACGCGACCAATGGTGCTGCAACCGGACATCTCTACCAAGACGTGGCGGGAACGGCAGGCCTGATCTACACCCTCACCGGCTGGGCTGGTGCAGAGGCGAACTATATGGCAGCCGATTCTGTCTTTGCTTTGGAGTTCCTAAACGGCTCCGGGAGCGTGATCGGCAGTTCTATTCTGTCGCTCACACCTACTCTGCAAACCCCGAACAATCTGGCCTTTAACTACAAGTTGTACACGGTAACTGGGACCGCTCCGACTGGTACAGCGACGGTTCGCGCGCGAATCTCGATGATCGATGGAATGGCCAACCCTGCTGGTGGCGGCCAAGCGTTTGTGGTAGATGACTTCACGCTCACGGCAGTTCCCGAACCAATGACGATGGCAGCGCTGGGATTAGGGGCTCTGGTCATCGCCAGACGCAGACGCATGAAGAAATAAGCTCCAGCGACCCCTGTCGCACACAACCCTTTGCGGCCCGACCGATATCGGGCCGCAAGTTTTCGTTTTGCTTGCCTAGCCAGCGCGCCATCGCTTTGGGGCTTCTTGGGTACATGGCGGACAAAAAGCTTTGCCGGAAATCTCCCCTTGCTCTTGATCTCGCGTTTTTACCGGGAAAAGGGATCGTTCCCCCTCCGACATTGGTTAATAGGCAAGAGTGCCAATCAGGGTGAATGGGTATGTCAGACGGACTGTGGCAAAAGATAACCGGCAAGAAGAAGAAAGGAGAAGTCATCGAGCTTCCTTTGAAGGGGGAGAGCCCTGCGGCTACCCCTGAGATGCCCCCGCAATTCGTCGCCTTGCCGCCCCACGAAGCGGCAAGGCTTGCCACGCCAGAATCGAGTGACAAGTCCAAGCAAGGGAGCCCTCCCCTCGTCATCGCAGGGTCATCAGAGCCAGAAGCACCCTGGTGGACAAAAGTTGGGAACAACCCGCCAGAAGATCCAACTGGTTCCCCTGGAATGCAGGGTTCGGCCGAGAAAGAATCAACTGACGGAGGAATCTTCAGTCAACTCAGTTTCCGAAGTGAATCGGCAGCCCAGCACGCCCAAGAGATCAATGGCAAGCGCACCCAGCCTGCTCCCGCTGGGCCAGCAGGAGATTCCAAGAGCGACGGAACCCCTTGGTATGACCAGTGGGGGGGCTCTCCGGCAAGCCCAGAAGAGACAGAACCAGATCCACTTTCTGACCTGGCCAGCAACCCCATGTGGCAAGCCCTGAAAGGAGGGCGTTCGGAAGTCCAACCGGAGAAGACCCCTCCCGAGTTGAGCTACACCCAACCAGCCCCACCAGCTTCCCCAGATGAAGGGCAAGCGGAAGCCCTCGAGGCGAACCCCTTGTGGCAGTCTCTCCAGAGCCAGAAAGCTGACGGGGGCGAACCCGTCGAGCCAGCAGCTCCGGCGAGCCAGCCACCCTCACCAGAAGGAGCTGCGCATGAGGTTGCCCCCCTCGATCCGCAGCCGCTTGGCGAACAAGTGGTTCTTGCCGGATCAGTCGACCCGAACATCTTCCAACCGATCCAGCTTGACGCGGTCGGAGCCTTCGGCAATCCTCAAATCCCTTCTGCGCCAGATGCTCCTTCTACCAGCGTATCGCTCGGCAGCGCAGCAGCACAAAATCCCGTCGAGTCAGAGCCAGAACTGATTGTGCCAGTCGCATCGCCGCTCCGCAACCAACAAGTGGAACCGATCCTGGCTCCCGCTCTCGCTCCAGGCGAAGAAGATCTCTTGGCCCAATTGCAGGCCACCCTCGCGAACTTAGCGAAGGTCTCTGGTGCACCGACACCTGCTCCTTCTGCGCCAGAACCAGCCTTTGAGGCAGCTCCTGAGGCAGCGATTCAAGCCGATGATCTAACCTCAAATCCAGAGCCAGAATCTGCAACCCCTGCGCCAGAAGAGGTCGCCCTGGTGGCGCCAGAGCCTGGGATCTCAGCCGAGCCGGAACCAGAAGCACTACTCCCGGCTGAGGTGACCGGGGCGCATCATCCCGAATCGAGTGCTACGGCACCACAGCCAGATTTGACAGGGGCCCAAGCCACACCAGAGCCTGAACCAGAAGCAGAGTTTCAGGAGGAAGAACTAGAGGCCATCGAATTTGCTCCAGTCACTGAAGAGCCAGGCCCTGAACCTGAACCAATCCCAGGTGACGGCCCTGAAGCAGTGACGCCTCCATGCGCTTTTGAAGCCATCTCCAATGAGGAGGCAAAGGAAGAAAATAGGTCAGAGGAAACTCCTGAGCTAGAACTCGTGATCCCAGAGCCCTCGGCGCAGGGAGAAGAGGAGTTTTTTGTCCGTGCCGAGGAAGAGAAGGCCCAGGAGCCGGAGGCGAGCGAAGAAGAGATCCTCATCCTCGAACCAGCCGAACCGGTGGATCTCGAGATGCCAGAAGGCACCCTTTTTGCCCCCAAGCGAGAGGCGGATGTCGAGGATCCCGAGGCAGCCGACAAGAGGCTCGGGCTGCTCCTGCTCGAGAACAAACTCATCACCAAGCGCGAGCTTGAAAAGGCACTGAGAAACCAAACCAAAACTGGTCAGCGCCTTGGCCAAATCCTGATCGAGCAAGGGTCCTTAACCGAAAAGAGGCTCCTTCAGGTGATCTCAGCGCAAAAGGGCATCAGTCCTTGGTCGCTCGAAACAGATCATCCCACCCAGGAAGCCCTCGAGTGCCTGTCGAACGACTTCTGCCGCAAGCATCAAGTCTTGCCAGTGGCTCTGCGCGGCGACCTTTTGCTCCTAGCCATCGCAAGCCCAGATGACCATAGTGCGATCGAGGCAGCAAGAATCGAAAGCGGAAAGAGAGTCGAGCCAGTTTTAGCCGACCCAGGTCGCATCTCTTCGTGGCTGCGCGACGAGAGGGAGACCAGCTCACCTGCCCTCGATCGCTTTGTAAACAAAGCGGTTGAAACGAGCTCACCGGTCACGGTCAAAGTCACGACGAACCTTGCCGACGAAGAGACAAGGCCAGTTGTCGGGCTTGTCAATCACATCTTGCAGGATGCGATTCGACTCAGAGCCAGCGACGTCCACATCGAACCCCAATCCGACAAGGCAGAGATCCGGTACCGCCTGGACGGAGAACTCGTCAAAGTTCGAAACATTCCTCACTCGATCTTGCCAATGGTGACGACGCGCATTAAGATCATGGCGGAGATCGACATCGTCGAATATCGCATCCCCCAAGACGGCCGCATCACAGTGGTTCAGGGCAAAAAGACGATTGACATCCGCGTGAGCGTTCTGCCGACGGTTCATGGCCAGAGACTTGTCCTGAGAATCTTGGATCGGACGAGCGGGCTTAAGCCTCTGGAAAGTCTCGGATTCGAACGCGAGAATCTCAACCTCTTCCGCCAACTGGTCGACCGTCCCTACGGCCTGTTCCTTGTGACTGGCCCAACGGGAAGCGGCAAGACAACGACCCTTTATTCCGCTCTTCAGGAACTTCGCAAGCCTGGCATCAACGTGATGACCTGCGAAGATCCCGTCGAATATGACTTGCCTGGGATCAACCAGAGCCAAGTCAACGAGAAGGTCGGCCTCACTTTTGCAACTCAATTGCGCGCGATTTTGCGCCAAGACCCAGATGTGGTTTTGGTAGGGGAGATTCGCGACCAAGAGACTGCAGAAACAGCGGTAAGGGCTGCTCTCACGGGCCATCTCGTGCTCAGCACTCTTCACTGCAACGATGCGCCATCTGCCGTGGCCCGCTTGTTAGACATGGGAGTCGATCCCTATCTACTGAGTACGGCGCTTAGTGGCACGATGAGCCAACGACTCGTCCGAACCCTGTGCCCCGATTGCAAGCGCGGCGCGACCCCTACCGACCAGGAAAAGACCTTCCTCGCCCAGTACTTTGGCGCAGAGGACGTTCAAGAAATCTGGCACCCAGTGGGTTGCAAAGCTTGCTTCGACACAGGGTACCGGGGTCGTCAGGCGGTTCATGAAGTGATGCCAGTGACAGACGAGGTCGGACGCCTGATTGCGCGTCGCGCCCCTGTTGAAGAGCTGCGGGAAGTGTCGAGTTACTACGGCTATTTGCCAATGCAGCAGGACGCCCTCTCGCGGGTCATTCGGGGCGAAACGAGCCTCGAAGAAGCACGGCGCATGGTGGCGTTTGATACGATCACCAAGCGGACCGAGCCGCGGCGAAGCTAAAGACGAGTCCTCCGGAGACTGTCGCGTTGCTTGAGCATTCATCTTCGATGAAACGAGAAATGGCATATGTAAACCCTGTCCTGTCCCAACTGTAAGGAGGCTCATCTCCCTAGTATTCTTACTGGGGGCAGGCCCTGCCTGAAGGAGCAAATCGTTTTTGCCCTTTGTCCCGCGCCGCCGGGCCCACGGCCACGCCCGACCGGTTCCTCACTGGGGTGAGCAAAGTTGGAGCACTCGTCCGGTCTGCCCCCGGCCGGCGCAGGGAAGCCTTCGGCTGGCTTGGGCGTCTTTTGGGGTTTCTTTCTCTGTCCGCTGCGTTCTTTTGCAGTGTCGGGCTTCCGACCGAAGGATCGAGTGTTGAGACTCCCGCTTCGGACAAGAAGTAAGTACTCGGATCGTGGGGAGACTCGCGCCGGCCGGGGGCGGGCCCGGAGACCAAGTGGGGAACCTGCCTCCCAAGGTCGGGGCCGGGCGGGCGTGGCTGCGGGCCGGCGGCGCGAGTCTGCGTTCTTGCAAAAAGCAGGCCACCGGTTCTTCGTGATTCTGGGGCTGCTTATACGCCAGGAATCTTCGAAGAAGAAGCGACCAGCACCATGGTCTGAAGTCCGTGGAAGCCATGTCCAATGTCGCCCAACAGATGGTGGCGAAGAGGGATTATGACGCTTTTGGAAACATTATCTCTTCCACCGGAACGTGGGATTCAGCCTTTGGCTATGCAGGGGGTTTTGGCTACCAGGAAGACGCTACTGGCCTCAAACTCCTCGGCCATCGCTACTACGACTCCTCCACGGGCCGTTCCTTCTCACCTGCAACACGGACGGGGGCATCGTCCCCTGCGTGGTGCCGCAACGATAGCCAGTTGGCAGCTGCGAACCGGCTTGCGCCAAATCGCCCCTACTTGCATCTAAAGAAACACCCAAACCGGTAGATTGTGAGATCCATAGCTGTGGAATGTAGTGGGGTTGCAACCTCCCTTTCTGGTCAAGCCTGGCGCTCAGTCGCACGGCGGCCAAAGATCCGGAAGAAGGAGATCCAGCCCACCATGAAGAGCAGGCCGAAAACAAGCTTGATCCATTGCGGAACAGCAGGGTTGAAGCTAAAGAACCCTTCGATGGGGGCAGCGATAAAGATCATCGCAAGAGCCACGACGAGCATTCGGAAGCCGTCGACCCCTGCCTCCTTGATGGCAAGAGTACGAGTCTTGTTTCCCGGCACCAGAATCGCCCACCCAAACATCAAGCCGATCCCCCCAGCAATAAAGGCACCGCCGAGCTCCGGTACGCCATGAGGCAAGATCGAGCTGTAGAGAAACCCAAGTGTCCCGGCATTGAGGCATTCGACACTCAGAATCCCGATTAGGCCACCATTCACCCACATGATGGCAAAGGTGCCGATTCCTGCCGTCATTGCTCCGATCGCAGCGGCTGTGATCCCGACCCGAGGGTTGTTGCTTGCATAAAACGCGGAGGCCTGGATACTCATCGAGAGATCACGCTCTTCGTGAACACCGGATCGCCAGCCAGCAAAGTTCGCGTCCATTTCAGGAGGAACAAAGAAGGTTCGGAGGTCAGGGCGCGATGCATGCAAGGCCCCCTGGCTTAAAAAGGAGAGAACGAAGATCGCGATGGAAACGAAAACGAACATGCGGCGGCGGTAGGTGGCCTCCGCTCCTTTTTCAATGGCTTCCCAAAGGGCTTGAAGGAAGCCTTTGCGGGGGGCTCGGTAGATCTGACTATAGGATCGAGCCACCAGGGCGTTCAGGTATTCCACCACTTGCGCATTACTGCTATGGGTCGTTAAATAGGCCAAATCACCAGCTGTTCTGCGATAGAGGCGGACGAATTCGACGACTTCATCGCCGGTCAATCGACTGGTGCGTTCCGCAGCGACACAGAGCTCCTCAAGCCTTCGCCAGGATCCTGTACGCTTGTTCAGATAGGCTTCTTCGTTCTTGAGTGGCACTTCTTCTCCAGTTTGCTCCTTTTAGACTCGTTCCGGCAAGGCAGGGTGCCCTACTCCCTCAAGACTTCCTCTGAACGGAATAGAGACACAGGTTGCGAAGAAGCTCAGTATCCCCAGGTAATTGGGACAAAGATTCAAGAGCCTCTTGAGTTGCTTTGTTCGCCAATCGTTCCGACTCTTTCAGCCCCAAGAGGGCTGGGTAGGTGAGCTTGTTGCGCTCCTTGTCACTTCCTACGGCCTTGCCAAGCTCTTCTGAGGTGGATGTCTCGTTCAGGATATCGTCGTGGATTTGGAAAGCAAGTCCCACGCTTTTGCCAAACGAGCCGCACGCCTGGATGGATGCTTCACTTGCCTGAGCCAAGATCGCTCCGAAGGAACAAGAAGCCTCGATCAGGGAGCCTGTCTTTCTGGCATGGATGGTTTGGAGGAGGTCAATGTCGCCTTTCTTGCCCTCGCTCAGGATGTCGAGAACTTCTCCGCCAACCAAACCTGCGGACCCACTGGCAGTGGCAAGGATAGTCCCGAGTTTAGTCGTGACCTGGGGATTGGAGTGACTTGCCAAGCAGACTTGAAAGGCAAGGGCGAAAAGGGCATCCCCAGCCAGAATGGCGAGAGCCTCGCCAAAGACCTTGTGGCAAGTGGGCCGACCCCGGCGCAGATCGTCATCGTCGATCGCAGGGAGGTCGTCGTGAATGAGGCTGAAGCAGTGGACCAGTTCCAGAGAGCAGGCTCCATCTAAAACAGCTTCCAAATCTTTGGCACCACAGGCGATCGCAGCAGCCAAACAAAGGCAAGGGCGCAGCCTTTTGCCAGGGGCGAGGGCGGAATACCTCATCGCCTCGTGAAGAGGGCCTGGCGAGGAAGTGGGGTCTGGCAACAAATCCCCTAACCGTTGATCAATTAGGGTTCGAAATTCCCCGAGGGTTTTCTCGAAACTCACCGCGGGAGAGTTTACCTTGGCGTGGGAAACCCCGGCGGACAGGCGTCGTGCCCCGGTCCCCCCTGGGGCCATGCCGAGGTGAGTAACCTACCCTGCACCATGGCGACCATTCGGCCTTTTATTGGCCTCCGCTTCGACGCTGCAGCAGGATCACTGGCCGACATCGTAGCCCCGCCCTACGACGTCATTTCCCCCCAGGAGCGCGAAGCTCTCGCCGCTAAGAACCAATACAGTGTCGTGCGCCTCACTCTTCCAGAGCAAGAGAAGGACGACCGTAGCAAGTACGTTAAGTACGCCAGAAGTGCCAGTCGACTCGAAGAATGGCGCAGGTCAAAAGTCATCAATCCAGAAGAAAAGCCTGCTCTCTATCGGTACAACCAGGTGTACCAAGTTCCTGGCACAAATCAAACCCTTTCTCGCACGACTCTGGTCGCTCTCATCAAGGTCGAACCTTACGAGTATGGGGTCGTGCTTCCCCACGAGCAAACCTTCCCAAAGCACAAGGAAGATCGCCTCAGAATCCTTGAGGCAACCCGTAGCCATCTCGAGTGTATTTTTGGTCTCTACGAAGACGACGACCAGGCGCTTCACACGGCGGTCACGTCTGCTCCTAGCACTTTGCTCGCTGAGCTTGTCACAAGTGAGGATGAAATCCGCCACACCTTTGAAAAGATCGATGACGAGCAGGTTGTGCAGCAAATTGTCCAGGGAATGGCGGAAAAGAAGGTCTGGATCGCCGATGGTCACCACCGCTACGAAACTGCTCTGAATTTCCGATCCCAACTGGGTGAACAGGACCGCGAAGTGGCGGAGGACTACATGATGATGGCACTCTGCTCGATTAGCGATCCTGGATTGGTGCTCCTTCCCACTCACAGGATCCTGAAGCACATGGCGATCTCATCTAGCGACTTCAAGGCGAAATTAGCAGAGTTCTTCGAGATTCAAGATTGTCCGAACGGAGACTTGATGGCGACTATCCATAGCAAGGGACAGGAAGGCTCCACCGCCTTCGGCGTGGCTTTGCCAGGCGGCCAGGGGTTTGTGGCTGCGACTTCTGATCCGGGAAAAGCCGCTGCCCTTGGGGCCGGAACAGGGAGCGAATTGCTCCAGAAACTGGATGTGAGCCTTCTGCACAACCTCATCTTTGCGAAAGGGCTAGGTTTAACTGGTCACGACTTTTTTGGCTACACAAGGATCGAACAAGAGGCCTTGGATGCGGTTGAGAATGGTGCGCCGGCTGCCATATTGATGAACCCACCGACGGTAGACGATATGCGCTTCATTGCTCTGGGGGGCGAAAAAATGCCTCAAAAGAGCACCTATTACTATCCGAAACTTCTCTCTGGTCTTGTGATGTGGTCGCTCAAGGATCACCAGAGATGAAGATTCTCCTTCAAGGCACAGGAGGAGCAGATGGCGTCCCAGCTTTTTACAGCGACTCTCGGGTCAGTGAATATGCCCGCCAACACAGAGGGAAGGATATCCGCACCAGGACGGCCGCGCTTGTCGATGGCATTCTCAAGATCGATCTTGGCCCTGATACCTGGCACCAGGTGGCACGAGATGGCTTGGACGCCAGGGACTGGACCGCTCTCCTCTTCACCCACTCCGACGCAGATCACTTCGCGCCAGACGAGCTCATGTACTCGCTCTATCCCTTCAATGACATGGAGTTCGCGGGATTCACGATCTATGCAAACGGGTACATCTGTCGTCGCCTGATCGAAAAGTATCCCGATTGGCCTTTTGAGATTGTGATGACCCAGTCCTTCCGGCCTTTCACCCACGGTGGCTACCTCATCACCCCTCTCCACGCTCATCACAAGCCTGATGAGGATGCCCACAATTTCGTCATTCAAGATGGAGACAAGAACCTACTGTATGGCACAGACACTGGGATTTGGGATGAACCGACCTGGGAGGCTCTGGCCCAATTTCGCTTGGATTGCTTGATATTGGAGTGTTCAGAGGGGATGGCAGCCACGGCTTATGATGGCCACCTGGACGTGAATGAGTTTCTCATGGTGCTGGGGCGCCTGCGCGAGATGGGAACGGTTCACGAAAAAACCAAGATTCTTACGACTCACCATTCTCATAATGGCGAAGCAACCCACCAAGAGTTGGTGGATTTTTTTGCGCCTCATGGCGTCGATGTAGGCTACGACGGCCTCCTCGTCGAATTCTAGTGCCTGCTTCTTTTGCCTCTCTTTGAACCTGGTATTTCTCCTAGCTGGGGAGATTACTTGGTTTTGCGGAGCCTAGTATTTCTCGCAGGAACGAGCACAGGCAGCGAGGCCAATTCTGTGAAACGGACGGACGTCAGGATGACTGGTTCTCTCAACAAGAACCCCGTCTAAAGCAAATTTTCACGGAAGAAAAACATGTCGTTTCGCATCAACACTAACGCCAATGCAATGAGTGCCCTCCGCAACCTGTCCATGACCGGTACGGAGATGAGCAAGTCGATTAACCGCCTGTCAACTGGTCTCCGGATCAACAGCGGTGCTGACGACCCATCAGGCCTGATCGCATCGGAAAGCTATCGTGCCCAGATTTCTGGTATCGACCAAGCTCTTCAAAACAGCCAAAGTGCCATGAGCTACGCCAAGACAGCCGAGGGTGGTCTTGACGAAGTCAACCGACTGCTGCGTGATGCCCGTTCCCTGGCAGTTGCCAACGGAAACAGCACCCTGGACGCGACCCAAAAGCAAGCGAACCAGACTCAGCTGAACAACATCATGCAATCCGTCACTCGCATCGCCCAGAACACCAAGTTCGGAACCAGAAACTTGTTGGACGGCAGTGCCGGTGTGAATGCCGGATCGACCCATGCTAACTTCAGCAAAGTGAGCTTTAACGGCAACTTTGGTGGATCGGCTCTTTCTGCGAATTCCGCCGTGAGCGTCAACGTCACGACTGCCGCTACTCAAGGAGTTGCCACTGGTACAAAGGCGATCGCCACGGCAGCGACTCTCGTTGGTGCAGGCAACTTTAGCATCAACGGTGCCGCTTTTGAAACGACGGCCAGCACGACTCGAACCGACCTCGTGAACATGATCAATGCAGAGACCACAACTACGGGAGTCACTGCTACGGTTAACGGATCCAACATGGTCGTCCTGACCGCCTCTGGCTTTGGCACAGATTCCAAAGTCCAACTCATCGACACCAACGGCTTGATGCTGAGTGCTGCCGGTGCGTTGAACGGAGCAGGGGTCAATGCAGTGGCAGATGTGACAATTGGATCAACAGTTGTCACATTCAACAAAGGCAAGGGCCTCGACTTTAAGGATGCTGACGGTAACGCCTTCACCCTTGCTTCGGCTGGAAACTCCACCGGTAACGTCGCAAACGCCTTGCAAGTCAACGTTGGAGCCACGAGCTTCCAAATCGGTGGAAACGCAGGGCAGACCGCTTCGCTTGCGATTGGAAACTTTACAGCTGCTAGCTTGTCTGTGAACAACCTCGATATCACCGGCACGAACATGAAGACTTCTCTCGACGCGATTGACGCTGCGATCAACACCGTCAGTCAAGCAAGAGGAAACATTGGTTCCTTCATGAAGAACACTCTCGAATCCAACGTCCGAAGCTTGGGCGTTGCTCGAGAAAACATGAGTGCCACCGACTCCGCTCTGCGAGAAATCGACGTTGCTCAAGAAATGACCAACTACACCAAGTTGCAAATTCTCAGCCAGTCCGGTCTCTCGATGTTGGCCCAAGCCAACCAGTCTCCTCAGTCCGTTCTGAGCCTCCTTCGCTAAGTTGCGGACTAAGCTCGAATCTTGACGACAACCTGGCTCGCTGCCCCTAAAAGGGTAGCGAGCCTTTTTTTGTCGCTAGGGAGTCGATTGAGCTTTCGCTACCTTTCGGCTGAGCAGCAAACCCAGCGCCAAGCACAAAAGCGAAGCCCCAGCCAGCCCCCACCTGGCATAGCCAAAACTCGCCTGGACGGTTTGGAGTTGCAGAGGATAGATCCCCTGATCTTTCAAATAGGTGTCGTTCAGGAGCAGAGTCCCGTTTTCGTCAGGCTCCGCGAGGATCGCCTTCTTGTCCTGGATGATGAACTTTTGGGGAGTGCCGATTTTTTCTCCGACATCCCCAAAAAGTGCTGCCTCGGGAGATGGCTTGACGATCTGGTAGGTCACTGCCTGGGATTCCAGATTGCTGAGAATGGGAACCGTCGCGACCAACACAAGCAGCAGGAGGCCACCCATCAGGAAACTGAGGAGTCTCCAGATCTTCATCGATTGCCTCCCACTGTCGGTCTCTGACCCTCAGCTTCCGCTTTGGCCATAAACAGTCAGGGTGATCGTGACGTCATTCGCAACCTTGCCTGTTGCTGGCCCGGCGATCTTGATCCCGTAGTCGCTGAGCTTGATGCGGAATGACGTGCGAACCTGCAGGACATCCCCCCGGAAACGAGCGTTTCGAGTGGCGTCGCTCTCTTTTTGGTAGCGGACTTCGGCGTTTGTTGTGACGTTTCTGGTGACTCCATTCAGGGTAAATCGTCCTGCGACACTGTAGGTGTTCCCCCGGAGGAAACGCACGTTGGTCGTTTCAAACACGATCGTTGGGTTCTTGGCAGTGTTCAACCAGTCTGACGACCTCATGTGGTCGTTCCGAACTGGGATGCCTGTATCGATCGAGGCAGCATCCACGACAATCCTGCCGCTTCCTGTTCTACGCGTGGGATCAAACCGGATTGAGCCAGTGACTTTGTCTGTTCGGCCAG
>JALOLT010000004.1 GCA_025455775.1 Fimbriimonadaceae bacterium | reverse complement strand
ATAGGTGAAGCAGAGTATTTGGTGACCTGTGAGGCGAACCTTCAGTGTATCCAGGCTTTTCTCCCCTACAACGAAGTCAAACCGAAATCGCTCAGGAGGAGGGTGCAGGTTTTTGTCCCTCGAACCTCAGGCTCCCAGCCGGCACCCTTTTTCGGGATTGGGGACAACGAAGATACCCTTCTCTTCTCCAGAACGCAGTTCAGCCTCTCACCTGCCGATTCGCAAGTAGTCGTGACGCTCATTGATGACCTCTGGACCGAGAACAAGCAAGACGAGGCGAGGACGTTTCTCATCGAACTTCTGGGGGAATACACCTTTGCCATGAAAGTCAAGGAGTTGCGGTTTGTTTCCCGGGTCGAGAGCAAGGAAACTGGCGACGTTTTGATGGATATTGTTCAAAAGATTCCCGCCCTTCCGCTTCCGGCAAGAGGTCGGCCTTGAACCCCACTCTGCGCGACGTGGTCGATCTGATCGAGAATCTCGCGCCGCTCCATCTTGCCTACTCGTTCGACCGCCCTGGTTTGCAGCTAGGCTCATGGGATCAGGAGATCTCCCGGATCGTCGTAAGTCTTGACCCATCTGTGGCTGCCATCGCCTTTGCCAAGCGGAAGAAAGCGGATTTGATGGTTTGCCACCATCCCCTCATCTGGCAGCCTCTCAAAAGCCTGGTGGGAAGTGGCCCCCATACAAAGGCGATTCGAAGCCTGGTTCAGTCCAACATCGCCTTCTATGGAGCTCACACGAACTGGGATGTCGCCCCAGGGGGGATCAATGACACCCTTGCTGAAATCTTTGGGCTGACGGAGGTGCAGAGAATCGGCTCGGCCCCGGATCAACCCCACTTCTTGCTCACAACGACTGTTCCAACCGAGGCGGCAGAGGGGCTTCGGGCTGCCCTGGCGAAGGCTGGGGCTGGCCGTATCGGCCACTACGAAGAGTGTGCCTTTGCTGCGCCTGGTATAGGTTCTTTCATTCCTGGTGCTGGGGCCAATCCAAGCGTGGGGACAAGGGGACAGAGAGAGGAGGTCGCAGAACTTCGCATCGAAATGGCAGTTCCTGGGGCTCTGATAGGTTCAGTTGTTCGAGCCCTCCAAGCGGCCCACCCTTACGAAGAACCAGCGTTTCAGCTCCTCCCTGACCACAAGCCAAAATCGGACAAGATCACTCGCATTGGCTTGATGCCAAAACCGATGAGTCATCGAGAATTTCGCAGCCTTGTCGATTCCTGTCTGCAAACCAAATCTCTGATGTGGGTCGGGCGAAACGAGCCGATTGAACATGTGGCAGTTTGCGGGGGAGGTGCCGATGATGAGTGGGAGGCTGCCCTCTCGGCAGGGGCAGACGCCTTCATCACAGGGGAAGTTCGCCAGGCGACCGCCCTTGCAGCAAGCGAAGCAGGCCTCACCATCGTGGCTGCCGGTCATTATGCGACTGAAATGCCAGGTATGGTCAAGCTCGGTGAGATCTTGAGCGAGATGGGCTTGTCGGTGGAGGTATTCATCCCTAAACCTGGCCAAGCTGGGAGACCGCTCTAAGCGATACGAAGATGCAAGTTCGATTTATCAAAGCTCTGTGGGGCATGGACATGCCTTCTGTCACTGCCTTAGACAAAATCAAGTCTGCCGGCTTCGACGGGTTCGAAGCATCTTTTTTCGAGTTTGATAACAAGGATTTCGTATCCAAGGCTCACGATCTGGGCCTAACCAGCGTCTGCCAGGTCTATGTGACCAGCCACGAAGAGGTCAAGTCTCAGTTCGCTCGAGGGGCTGACGCGAAGGCGGATCGAATCAACGCCCATGTCGGGAAGGACTGGTGGGAGTTTTCAAGGTCGGTCGACTTCCTTCGCCTGGCAATTTCAGAAGCAGCGGAGCTTGGGATCCCTTTTTGCGTCGAGACCCACCGGGGCCGAGTCCCCTTCACGCCCAATACAGCCCTGGCCCTCTGTCAAGCCGTCCCGGAACTTCGGCTCACGGCAGACTATAGTCATTTCACGTGCGTCTGTGAATCTGATTTGAGCGATCAGGCCAGTACCCTAGCGGCTCTTTCCCAGAAGGTCGACTATATTCACGCAAGAGTTGGCCATGGGGAAGGGCCCCAGGTCGATGACCCAAGGCTAGAGAAGAACAAAGGTCACTGCGATCTTTTCCTCGGTTTTTGGAATGAGATCCTGGCAACTGGGAGCACGGCAGGCCTAAAGGAAATGTTGGTTTGCCCAGAATTTGGTCCGCCGCCCTATATGCCGACCAACGAAAGAGACGAACCAGTTGCCGACCTTTGGGAGATCTGCAACTGGACGAAAGATTGGCTGGCTCGCGAGTGGCGAGCCTAGGGGCTCGTCGGGACGACAGGAAAATCCGATTGGCGTTCGCCGTTCGTGAGTTCGCCCGTTTCTTCTGCCTTCAATACAGCATTGAGTGACTCGATCGCGACTTCGATGTGTTTTTCTTCTGGTTCTGCTGTCGTGATGAGTTGGGTCGCGAGGCCAGGCTTGAGCATGATGTTCACCCACTTTTGATCCTTCATGCGACCAGCTGCGCGAATGATCTCGTAGCTGATCCCGCTCACAACAAAGAGGAGAGGCACTTCAATCAAGATCCGGCTGAGGACCACGAGAGGGGCGGGGGTTTGCGGCGTGATAGCCAAACCACCAAGCTCAAAGTAGCGAGGAATGAGGGGAAAGAGAAGGAATCCAACGATCACCATGATGATGGCGAAGTTGGTGCCGCATCGAGGGTGAAGCCTTGTTTGCCCCATTGAGTGAGAGATATCGAGTGGTTCCTTCGCCTCGATGACGTTGATCGCCTTGTGCTCGGCTCCGTGGTATCGAAAGACTTCCTTGATTGAGGGGATTTGGGCGATCGCTGCTAGGTAGCCTATAAAGACCACCATCTTCAGCACTTCTGCCAAGTAGTTTGTGCCTGTACCCCCCTGATCGACCGTCCCACCCCGCAAAAACTGGGCCAGGGCCTGGGGCATGACGTTGAAAATCAAGAAGCCGAGCCCCAGAGAGATGACGACCGTGACAGCAATGGTGAGATTATCGACCGCCTTTTTCTTTTTAGCTGCGCTCGAAGCCTCCTTCACTTGCTCCTCTGTCAGCTGGTGGGGGTTCTTCTCAGGGTTGTACTTGTCGTCGAGCTGAATGTTGCTGGCGATGTTCATCGCCTTGATCCCCAAAGCCATCGTGTCGAACATGGCCAACATTCCGCGGAGAAATGGCTTTTTCAGCCACTGTTGGCGACCAATCCAGGTCTTTTCGAGAGCTTCAGTGCGGACGACGACATCACCGTTTGGAGCACGGCAGGCAACTGCCCAATAGCGGGGTGAGCGCATCATGACGCCTTCTGGGACGGCCATGCCGCCAAATTGCAGGTATTCGCCTTCTGGCATGAGTGGTGTAGTGTACCAGTCGGTTATTTTTGGTCGCCGCGAGAGTCTTTTTGGGAAAACAGGTAACTCCAGGAGAACAATCCTATGAGCTTCTTCGTCATACTAGGAATGTGCAGAGACCCTGCGCATTTAGGAGCAATAACCATGATGGCAAAGCCAAACAGGTTGGAGCTCACGGAGGAAGAGGCATTCGCGCTGCTGAACTTGGCTATGCTGAGTGAGTTGCCAATGGACTCAATCGCCGAACGGGCAGTGAGGAAACTCGCTGACCACTGTAAAAGCAATCATACAATACAAGCAATCGTTCCCGGTAACCGTGAGCTTTGTGAGGCGGGCTAGTCCCGCCTCCAACCATTTTTGCCTGGTCGCTTTTTGCTCTTCGGCTATACTTAGTCGGCACTTTGCCCGATGGTCTAACGGTAGGACAGCAGATTCTGGATCTGTTAGTTGGGGTTCGAATCCCTGTCGGGCAGCCATTCCTCTCTTCTCTGACGAGCCCGCCCTGCTTTTCAAGAAAAGCCTTCCTAGGCGACCACAAAGATCTTCAAGTTCTCAGTGAGAAGCGAGACCCTCATGTGCTAACCTCATCGAACTCTGACGCGATGGTGCGGCAGATTGGGAGCCAAAGTTGACTCCAGCCCAAACGCACCATGTACGAAGTTCTGTTGAACGGCAAGAAGCGGCTCGAAACAGCTGCTTGCGGAATCGGTTTTCTCGCCTCCCGCAAAGGGGTCTCTGAGCGCAAAATCCTCGACGAAGCACTCGAGCTTTGCAAGCAATTTGACCACCGAGGAGCCCCCGGGCATGGGGCTGGCCTGCAACTCGATATACCCTGGCCTCTTCTGCTCGACCACTTTCCTCATCATCAAAAGGTGATCGCTCAGCGCGACGTCGCAGTGGGGATGTTCTTTTTGCCTTACGAGCCAGAACTGCGCCAGCTTGCCATCAACCAAGTCGAGCGAATCTCTTTGCAGGCAGGAGTTGAGGTTCTGGGCTGGCATGTTGTCCCAGTAGACCCCTCTACCCTTGACCCCACGACTGGGGCAGCCAGAACTCTGCCTCAAGTCCGAACCGCCCTCTTCAAGCGGCCAAGCGGAATGAGCGAATCTGCCTGGTTTGCCTGCCGCTACCTGCTCCGTCTGGCTCTGGATCACGGGGTCGGGGACGCAATGGGCGAGCAGTTTAGCGTCGTCAGCCTCTCCAACCGAACGATTGTCTACAAGAGTCTTTGCGCCCTCAGCAAGATCGGAGACTTCTATCCTGAGTTGCGCCACCCAGACTATGCGACCCGATTCGTCCTGTTCCATAGCCGCTACTGCACCAACACGACGACCGCCTGGAAGAGAGCCCAGCCATTTTGGGCGATTGCCCACAATGGTGAGATCGCAACAATCAAGGGCAATGTGGCCTGGATCGAAGCGAAGGGGCAAGACCTGATCGGGTCTCTAGTGGAGTCTCACCCCACCCTCTCATCTTTGGCCGAGAGAGCAGGAGGGATTATCGCAAGAGGGGGGAGTGACACAGCCAACCTCGACGACATGGTGATCGCCCTCCTGGCAGGGGGCATGACCCTCAAACAGGCACTCCTCGCTCTCTTGCCGGAGGCAAGCAATCAAACAAACTCTCGCCTCTTGGCTGAATTTGCTCAGTCGATGTCAGTTTATCTGGGGGCCTGCGACGGACCAGCTGCCATCGTCGCTTGCGACGGAGACGAAGCAGTCGCCCACCTTGACAGAAACGGGCTGCGGCCCCTCTGGTTTGGGACAACAAGCGACTACGCCCTCGCGGTGAGCGAAATGACTGGCACTTTCCCCCACCAAAAGCTCGATTCTCTCAGGATTCTCGGCCCAGGCGAGACTGTCGCCGTGAAGCTCTCGACTGGACAAGTCCTCTTCCACGAAGAGATCCGCGAGGAGGTTTCTCGTGGTGACTTTCCAAGCGCGAGCTATCGGATCACGCAGGGCCAGACCTTAGACTTTGAGGCCACTGAGCCAACCACAGGACTCAAAGCAGCTTTCGGCATGACAAAGGAAGATGAGGAAATCCTGATCAAGGCCCTCAGCGATACCGGCAAGCCAGCGGTTGGGTCGATGGGGGACGACACTCCTCCTGCAGCCATGCTCGATCGGCTTCCCAGGCGGTTAGAAGACTACTTTGTGCTCCGTTTTGCCCAAGAAACCTCGCCCCCGATCGACCCGATTCGTGACGCCTGGGTCTTTGATGGCACGTGTCTGATCGGAGACCGAAGCGGCCTGTGGCGACCCACAACCGAGGGGAAGCTCTACTCCTTCGACCGGAGGGTGCTCAGCCGAGGTCAAGTGGCTTGGCTCCGTCAACAGGACACAGTAACCCTTGATCTGACTTTTGAAAAACATCTTGGTGAAGCTGGCCTGGAAGCGAGACTCGAAGCAGTCATCCAAGAGGGTCTTTCTCTGGCAGATCAGACAACCGTCCTGCTCCTCGACGATTCATCTGTTTCTTCCGACAGAGTCGCCTTGCCGATCCTTCGTGTCACGAGCCGCCTCCACGATGCTCTGGTCAAAGACAAGAAGCGCCACCGCGTCGGGATTGTTGCTGCCGCGGGGGTTTGGGATATCCATCACGTCGCCCTTTTGGTGAGTTTCGGAGCAGATGCTGTCTGTCCTTGGCTCGGCTGCGCAACCGCCGGGGGAAATGAGGAAATGTATGTCCAGGGACTACAGAGCGGCTTTGTCGAAGCGATGTCGATGATGGGGATCACTCCTGCGGCTGCCTATTCCGGGGCGAAGTTAGTCGAAGCAGTTGGACTGTCTGAGGAGTTTCTGGCGAAGGAATTCCCCGGAACCCCTTGTCATCTTCCCGGGGTTCCCGCTTCTGTAATCAACCAAGAGTGGCTGTCCTTCCATGACCTCGCTTTTTCGGGTGAAGAACTGGCCAATCTCCCAGATGTCGGTGAGTTTCGTCACACAAAGGAAGGGCGGCCCCACGCCAACAACGCAGAAGTTGTGCGCTCCATCCATCTTGCCTCTGGGTACCGCCAAAAGATGCACGACACTGCCAAAGGAACTCAGGAAGCCTACCAAGTCTTTCGCGAATCGGTGAATGGTCGCCCTCCCCTGACGCCTCTCGATTGTATTAAGCTGCGGCCAGCCCCCCCTGTATCTTTGGCCGACGTAGAACCGCTCGAGTTCATTCTATGGCGCTTCATGGCACCAGGGATGAGTGAAGGGGCGCTCAGCGAGCCTGCCCACAGGGCGGTGGCGAGGGGTATGAACATTCTGCGGCGGGCCTGTTTAATTGCATTCGCTCAGAAAGGAGCCAAGATCCCGCCAGGTATCGGGCCTATCGCCAACAGTGGGGAAGGAGGGTTCGAGAAGTCCCGTATGACCACTAGAGACGGCAACGGATCGGTTCAATATGCAGGAGGCAGATTCACCATCACTCCTGCCACTGCCGCCCTGGCCCGCGAAGCAGAAGTCAAGTTCGCCCAGGGAGCAAAGCCAGGAAAAGGAGGCCAACTTCCCGGAAAGAAAGTCGGGCGAAAAGTGGCTCACCAAAGAGGCTGTGAACCTGGCTACGAGCTCGTCTCACCCCCGATCAACCACAACCTCTATTCTATCGAAGACGTGAAGCTGATGGTCGAATCCTGGCGGCATCTCAATCCCCAGGTCAACTGTGCCCTCAAGTATGTGGCGACTCACGGGGTTGAAATGGTGGCTCTCGGGGGCGTTCATGCCGGAGCAAACCGCCTTCACTTCAGCGATGGGGGTGGTGGTACTGGCGCAGCCAAGAGGGTCGACCAGAAACACGCAGGAATTCCCCTGGTGGCAGTCCTGCCAACTGTGCAAGATATCCTGTGTGAGGACGGATTACGAGAGTTAGTAGAGATTTCCGTCGACGGCGGGATTCAGACTGGGGAGCAAGCCTTGAAACTCATGCTCATGGGAGCCGATAAGGTGGGATTCGGCACAAGTCTCCTCATGGCGATCGGTTGCTCGATGTTGCGGAAGTGTCACCTCGCCGGACCAGATCCGAGCGACCCAACCGGCAAGAAGCGCCTCGGCTGTACCCCGGGAGTCGCAACCCAAGATCCTATCCATATCGCACGGTTTAGCGGAAAAGGGGTTCACATCGCTCGCTTCTTGGTTTATGTTGCCCAGGAAATTCGGGAGCTGATGGCAGCCCACGGAATTGTGGCCCTGAAGGATGTAATCGGCCAACGCGAGAGACTAGTGGTGAGAGAAGACCTCACAGGGAAGGCGCGTCACATCCGTTTTGCCGAACTCCTGCTGACCCCAGGGTTGGAGACCAGCCATCGTGATCTTTCGCGCCAGACCCAGACCCATATGCCAAAGCTGCGACATCGAGAAGTGGAGCTAGCCGGGCGAGCCCTCCAAGGCGAGAAGCTGACGGAAACGGAACATCTTACGAACGCAGATCGATGTGTGGGGGTCGGGGCAGCTGGCGTGATCGCTCGGAGCGTGGGTGATCTTGGCCTTTCGGAAGGGCGGGTGAGCTTCCGACATACAGGCGCGGCTGGCCACTACTACGGTGCCTATTCGGTCGAAGGGCTCTCGTTTGAGCTAACGGGAGTTGCCGGGGATAGCTGTTTCACAGCGGCTTACGGAGGCGAGCTGGTGATCCTTTCGCAGGAATCGGCAGAGGGTCTCACGGTAGTTGGGAATACTTTTGGCTACGGGGCCAGAGGTGGTCGGGCTTTTCTGCGGGGGAGAGCTGGGAATCGGTTCGGCATCTGTTTCCGCAAAAACCACGAGGGGGGCGGCCCCCAGGTGGTCGTAGAGGGGGTCGGGGCAAACGCTTTTCAGTACATGACTGGCGGAACCGCTTTGGTACTCGGCTCGACCGGATCGAACTTAGGGAGTGGCATGACAGGGGGGACAGTGTTCTTACTCGATGCGGAGTTAGGCGCTTTGAATAGCCATTACGTCGGGGCTCATCCTCTGGACGAAGAAGACTGCTTGGTCGTTCGGTCGATGATTGCCGATCACCTGGCCAAGACTCGGAGCCCTCTGGCCGCGGCCCTTCTCACATCTTTTGATCCTGACCGGTTTTTGAAAGTCGTGACAAGCCTTGCCCCCGAACCTCTCGACGACCTCGCTATAGCCAAGCCCTCCCCTTCAATAGCTTAGCCCCCGACGATTCATGAAGGGGGCTGAGTCTGTCAGACATTCTTTCACGGACTCTTCGGCACAGTACTTGAAGGGGAAGAAAGCAGGGAGCGTTCACGTTCGTCTATCCAGGCTCTCATCTCGCGAACCTCGCGAATGCGCTCCGATTCAATCCTGTAAAATGCGGCAGCAAGTGGTGCATAAACCACTGCAGCCTGGAAGAGAAGCCCTAGTGCGAGCCACACAGGTGGCCAACCTAAGTTTAGCCGCTCCTGGCCCTTTTCAAACTTCATAGCTCGGAAGGACAGGCCTACTATGGATATATTCACATATATATATCGTTTCAGATGGTACTTTTATTTTTTTAGTAGATTTCACTTACGTACCTGAAAGCACCAGCCACTTTGGCCCCACCGGTGAGAGACGAAGGCGGGACTCTGGCACATAGGGGAGCAGGTCAAGGTCACTCAAGATTCGCGCGTCCGCCATCCTGCTGATCCTGAATTACAGGCCTTTGTCTCGTACAGACGAGGAGAGTTACCTAGATGGGAATCGCCGAGATGCAACAACTTCCGCAGGATGAGATTCCTACCTCAGGCAGGGTTTGACCCCTACAGGAGAGGCTTGCGAGCGTATTTCAGGGCGAAGCCCCAAAAGGCTGGCCACCAAATGAGATCATTGAAAATGATCGTGATCCCGAAAGCTAAGGGGAGTTGGCCAGTGAAGTAGGCATAGACGAAGCCGATTGGCCCGAAGGTCTTTCCGAGCAGGCCAATCCAAACGAAAGCTCCGTAGCGCTCTGGATCCTTCGCGATATAGTAGTAGCCGAGGGCATAAACCAAGACCATCATGCCGATGCACTGGAAAAGGGCAGGGTAGTTTGGGGCTTCCAGTCCAACCGCGGTGAATGGGAGAGAGGGGAAGAAAATCGCAAAGAGTCCCCAAACCACGTTATAAGCTGTCGCAGCATAAAACCACGCTTGATACTTTTTAAGACTGCGATCTTGCGGCTGATCGCGACTGGGGGACGTGACTGCCATTTATGTAGATCTCTACGAGGCGAGGCAGGTGACGCTGGGAGTGGGCCTAGGGACTGTAACGCTAATTGTGAAATCTGGCGAAACGAGCTAGGCAGATAAAGCGTACAAAACCGTGAAGATGCTTATCTCCGCCCTTTTCAGCACTCTGGTAGTCCAAGTGAGTCCGGTGACGGGATCCTCGTCTCTGCCAAGTCTTCAAGAGACGAGTCGCTATGAGGTCTTCACCCCAAGACAAGTTGCCCAGTTTCGAGGCAATGAAAGGCTGATCCAAACAAGGGCCAGTCTGTCGAGTCGCAAGGACGAAGATACATACCTGATGCAGATCCAGGGGGTCACAGTGGAGGTTTATCTCGGGGGGCCAAAACCAGACCTTAACTTGCCCCTGAATCAACCCATCGAACTGCGGGGATTGTTGGAGCGATATCCCGATGAGTTGGAAATGACCCTCTCCGCTTATCGAGTCCCTGGCGAAGAATGGGTGAGTCTCGGCAGGAGATCCTCGAGAACCGTTCCAGGATCTGCCACCCAAGACCCAAGAGAGGTGGAGCCATCGAACAGGACTGCCCTCCGGACAACCCTCAGCCAAATTCTCCGTCAGCCACGGTACGACCAACTCGTAAGTTTCGAGGCAAGGGTAGCTCGGATGATCGAGCCGAACGAATACCTTCTCACCTCCGACAGTCAGTCTGTGATTCTTGATTGCGGGCCAGAGTGGCACAGGTCTATTCAGTTACCAATTGGGGGCAAGGTGAGAATTCTCGGAGAAGTCGGCATCGAAAGGGCAGGAGTAGAGATCGATCTTTGGGAAGCGACCCTTGCCAGTGGGGAAATCATACGCCTGAGGGGGGAAGGGCCGTCACCCTGGGCTGGTCGTCGGGATTGACGATATAATTCTCGGAATGAAACGAATCGTGAGCGTGTCCCTTGGCACCAGCAAAAGGGACAAGTTCACGACTGTGTCTTTGCTCGGCGACGAATACCAGATCGAACGGCGAGGAACCGATGGGGATGAACAGAGATTCGTCGCAATCCTGAAGGAACTCGATGGCAAAGTCGACGCGATCGGCCTCGGGGGGGCTGATTTGTTTCTGGTGGCAGGGAATCGCCGGTACACCTTTTCCTCCATCAAGAAGCTCATCTCGATTCTCAAAGTCACGCCAATCGTAGATGGAAGCGGGCTCAAACACACTCTGGAACGCAAGACGATTTCAACCCTTCAGGACCAGGGCGTCGTCGACTTCAAGCAAGAAAGGGTGCTCCTTGTAAACGCAGTGGATCGTTACGGGATGGCCCAGGCCCTTGACGAACATTGCCCAAACGTCGTCTACGGTGATTTCCTGTTTGGGGTTGGGCTTCCGATTCCTCTCAGGAAGTATTCGCAGGTTGAGTTGGCAGGGAGATTGCTGCTGCCGATCATCACCAAACTCCCGCTTCAGTGGTTTTATCCGACGGGAGCCAAGCAAGAGGTGCGCAAACCTTCTTTTCCAAAGTACTTTTCCGACGCGACTTTTATCTGTGGCGACTGGCACTACATCCGCCGCTACGCGCCGGACGACCTCTCGGGAAAAACGATCTTGACTCAGACCTTGCGCAAGCCAGACTTGGATTGGCTAAAGAGTGCTGGGCTGAGTCGGGCCATCACCACGACCCCGATCTTTGGCGGCGAGACCTTCGCGACGAACGTGATGGAGGCTCTGATCGTGGCTCATCTGGGGAAGCCCGTCGACGAAATCTCAGAAGCGGACATGTTGAAAGTCCTCGCCGACCTCAACTGGAGCCCTCAGGTGATCCCCCTGAACCCCTGACCCCTACTGGGCAGTGATCATCTCAATCTCAACGTCTACTCCCCGGGGCAGGCCAGCGACGGCAACCGTCGAGCGGGCCGGAGGGTTACTTTCAAAAAGGGCTCCGTAGACCTCGTTCACTGTGGCGAAATGATCCATGGAGCTTAGGAAAATCGTCGTTTTCACGATGTGATTGGGGGTCAGGCCTGCCTCCACGAGCATCGCCCTCATGTTTGCGACGACTTGCTCGGTCTGGGTCCGGACATCTCCTTCGACCAAGGTGCCATCGGAGCGGAGAGGAATCTGGCCGCTGAAGAAGGTAAAAGTGCCGCTTGCCCTAATGGCTTGAGAATAGGGGCCGATGGCAGCCGGAGCGTTGGGAGTGTTCAGAACCTCTTTGATCATGGCGTGAGGTTACCTGGCCTGATCTCTCACCCACTGAGCGATAGCCTCTTCCATCTTTTGGCTTCCCCCTTGTTCGCCGACCCCATTCCGCAAAACAATTACCGTGAACCCTTCATCCAAGTAGCGAGTGAACCGCGACGTGAAGCCGAAAGTTGTGCCAGAGTGCCAGATCTTCTTGCCCTTTTCATCACTGCGGATAAAGAACCCATAGCCATATTGAGTGGGCTTGCCGTCGCGGAGAAAGTTGGGAGTCCAGGCTAGGTTCAGGAGGGCGGGGCTGGGAAACGAGTTTGTCAGGGCCTTTTCCCACAGGATCAAGTCGCGCAGAGAAGAGACGATTCCCCCGCTCCCGTCGAAAGCACGAGGTCTCTCTTGCTGCTGGAGAACGAACTTGCCGTCGCTCCAGTTGTAGCCCTTTGCATGATCGGGCGGCAGAAGGGCAGGATCCCAGTAGAAGGAGTGGGTGAGGCCAGCCGGGTGAAACAAGCGTTCCTTCACGAAGTCGCGAAGTGGCTTGCCACTGACCTTCTCGACGATCAGACCGAGTGTCGCATAGCCAAAGTTGCTGTAGTCGTACCTTTCCCCTGGTGCAAAAGCAGGTTTTTTGCCCCGGAACAGACCGAGCCACTCTAAAATCGAGAACTCTTTGGAATAGCTAAAGCCTTCCGGTTCTTCTAAGCCCCCTTGATGAGCGAGGAGGTGGTGAATCTGGATCCCTTTCCATTCTGGTGGTGCCTCTGGCAAGAGATCAGTCACGAAGTCGCTCCGCTTGAGTCTCCCCTCTTGTTCGAGGATGAGGATGGCAAGGGAACAGAACTGTTTGGAGAGACTCGCGATCCGAAAGCGCGTTTCGGGGGTTACGGTTCTCCCTGATTCGATGTCTGAATATCCATAGACCCTTTGTTCTGCCAAGACTCCTCCTTTGACAACTGCCAGAGCAACTCCCGGGATCTTTTCTTGCTCCATTTGCTTCCTGACAAGGTCATCCAGGCCATCGGCGGATGCAACCAGGGGAAAGAGGGCAAGTGTCAGCAGGAGAGGTGATTTCATTTTCGTTTCTTTGCTCTGGTGATCTGCTTTTTGAGCTCGCGCCATAGAGCAGGGTGGGTTGATTCGGGAATGGCGGCGAGGATCATCTCCGATTGTCGAATGTATCGTTGCAGGCTCTTATCGCTCCTCGTCGCGATCGCCTCGTCGAGATTGTTGATCCGATCAGCCAGCTTAATCATTCTGGCATCGCGGGACATTCTCTGGATTTCATTTCGAAGCATCTCGTTTCGGATTTCCCAGACCTCCTGGCTTGTCAGACCTTCCTTCTGTTCCTCGGTTGGTTCTTCTCTGGTCACTTCCCGGACGAGACGCAGGACGTCCGACCCAAAGGCTTCGACAATTTCTTCCGGTTGGCAGTTTGTGTCCTCTAAGACATCATGGAGGGCTGCGGCACAGAGTATCACTGGGCTTGTCACATCACCCACTCGCCTTAGAAAAGTGACCACTTCGACAGGGTGAACTATGTAAGGAAGGGGATGATCACCATCTCGCCATTGCCCGGCGTGTTTCTCTGCGGCAAACTGAAGCGCGTGGGATAGGTCGAGCCCTGTTGCCATTCCCCGATTATGAATGAGAGTGCCAGCACCGTTCAGGGAAAAACCTGTTAAACATCGCAGCGCAGAACAAGGAGAAAGTGTTGTTAAATGGGAGTTAAGCCGGAAGGCCGTTCAGGGAAAGGGCGACTCCGGGGGCACGCGAGTGTTTTGTTTTTCAATGATAGGACTGGGTGATAGAGTGTTTTCGCAGAAGAAGTCAAATGTAGTGACGTTGAAAGGGGATGAAGTCTCCCTGGCATGGGAAGATGTCAAGCGGCCAGAGTCGAATGAGAACGTGGTTTATGGATCCTTTGCCTTTTGGGCTTATAGCAAGGAACTAGAGGCGATTCGGGCTGCCCTTGCTTCGCTTGAGAGGCGTTAGGCCCCTGCGTCCTGAGGATAGCTGGGCCTTCGAGCCCCACGACCAGAGGGGTCTTCGAGACCCTTGCTCCGCCACCCAGAAATGATCAGACGCTTACGCCGACTTTCGAAAGAGCTTTCCGGAGGAGTTCCGGAACCTCACTCGTTGCGTCTGCCACGGTCGCCCCTGCTGCGAGTAGGGCATCAACCTTGCTTTGGGCAGTTCCAAGCTTCCCGCTGATAATCGCTCCTGCGTGACCCATCCGCTTGCCGGGAGGCGCAGTGCGACCACTGATAAAGGCGACAACTGGCTTGGTCATTCTCTTGATGACCTCCGCTCCTGCCTCTTCGTCGGTGCCCCCAATCTCGCCGATCATCACCACTGCCTTGGTTTCTGGGTCGTTTTCGAACATCTCCAGAACTTCGTTAAACCTGGTTCCTGGGATCGGGTCGCCACCGATTCCAACGCAGGTTGTCTGACCCAGCTCGGCCCTGGTCATCTCCCACACCACTTCGTAAGTCAGGGTTCCAGATCGACTGACCATTCCGATCGGCCCAGGCGTGAAGATGTGTCCTGGCATGATTCCCATCTTGCACTCGCCGGGGGTGATGATCCCTGCGCAGTTGCCACCCAGAAGGCGAGTCTTGCCGCCAGCCTTGAGTTTGTTTGCTACCTTGATCATATCGTTGATAGGGACCCCCTCTGTGATCAAGCTGACGAAGGGTACTCCTGCGCCTTCATATTCCAAAACCGCATCGGCAGCAAAGGGCGCCGGGACGAAGATCAGGCCGGCATCTGCCCCTGTTCGATCAACAGCTTCTTGGACGCTATTGAAAATCGGAACACCCAAAAGCTCTTGCCCACCCTTGCCAGGCGTGACGCCTGCGACAACATTGGTGCCGTAGTGGATCATTTGCTCGGTGTGAAATCTGCCCTCGCGACCTGTCATACCGCTGACGACTACCTTGCTGTTCTTGTTGACCAGAATGGACATATGTGAGCCGGGAGTCTACCGCTGAGACCTCAGAAACAGAGGGACTCCCCTGGTATCTCGGGCGGAATCGTGCCATAACCAAAAGACAAAGAGATGAGCAAAGGTGCACCAGGAGTCCGATACGCTGAATTTGATCGCGAGACGAGGGAGACGAAGGTTCACTGCGTCCTGGATTTGGATGGAGGCAACCGTGCTGACGTCAGCACTGGCCTTGATTTCTTTGATCACATGCTTCACCAACTCGCCTTCCACGGGATGGTCGATCTGGGGATCGAAGCCGAGGGTGACCTGATGGTGGATGACCACCACACGATGGAAGATGTTGGCATCGCCCTGGGTCACTGCATTCGAAAGGCTTTGGTGGACAGTGGCGCGATTGCTCGATTTGCCAGCAACCATACGTCAATGGACGATTCCCTGGTTTTGGTCGCGATTGATCTCAGTGGACGCCCTTACCTTGGCTGGGATGTCCCCTTTGCGCGGGAGTCGATTGGGGGAATGGCAACCGAGAATGTTCGCGAATTCTTCCACGCCCTGGCCATTCATGGGGCGCTCAATCTCCACGTTCAGAAGGTCTCTGGCTTCAACGACCATCACCTTTGCGAAGCGATTTTCAAGGGTGTCGGGATTGCTCTCCACCACGCGACACGAAAAGTGGATCGCAAGGGAGTCAGTAGCACGAAAGGTCAACTGTGAGCAGTCTCCTTCTCGACTACGGCATGGGGAATCTCCGCAGTGTCGAAAAGGCCTGTGCTGCTTTAGGTAGTCCCGTCACGATCAGTTCCAGCCTCGCGGGGGCCACGAAAGTCATCGTGCCAGGAGTCGGGGCCTTCGCGGCAGCGATGGAGAACCTTCGCCCCCTTGCTGGGGATCTTCGCAAGATGGCAGAGGACGGAGTGCCAATTCTCGGGATTTGTCTTGGGCAGCAGCTTTTTTTCGAGTCGAGCGATGAGTTTGGCTACCACGAGGGACTCGGCTTGCTCCCAGGAAGAGTGGTCTACTTTCCCAAGGATCGCGGCCTCAAGGTTCCTCACATGGGGTGGAGTCCCCTGCAACCCACCCAAAACCCACTCTTGGAAGGAGTTGTGCCAGGGGATCACGTCTACTTTGTGCATTCCCTCTACACGGAATGTGACGACGAGGCTTCGGTGGCAGCTTGGGCCGACTACATCGTCCGATTTCCTGCTGCCATCTGCCGCAGAAACGTCTGGGCAACCCAGTTTCACCCGGAGAAGTCTGGCTCGGTCGGACTAACAATCCTGAAAAACTTTCTCTCATGTTCCTGATCCCTGCAATCGACATCATTGACGGAGCTTGTGTTCGCCTCACCGAAGGGGACTACTCTCGCAAAACAGTCTACGAAAAAGACCCAATCTCCGTGGCACAGTCTTTCGTTGATGCTGGTGCCGAGTGGATTCATATAATCGACTTGGATGGGGCTAAGGCAGGGGATGTAGTGAACCTCAAACTCCTCGAAAAGCTCTGTCGCGCAGTTCCTGCCAAGATCGAGTTCGGTGGCGGCATTCGAGAAGAGAACCTCGAGCGCGTTTTGGAAACTGGAGTGGGAAGGGCGATTTTGGGGACACGCCTCGTGAAGAATTTGGAATGGGCGGCAGAATCCTTTGCCCAGTATGGAGAGAGACTCGTCGCTGCCATCGATACCAGAGACGGCAAAGTCTCTGTCTCGGGATGGAGCGATGACACAGAGTGGGATGGTCTTGCCTTTGCTCAAAAAGTGGCGTCCCTGGGCGCACCTCGGGTGATCTTTACCGATATCGCGACGGACGGCAAGTTGCAGGGGCCAAACTATGCAGCAACCAGGCGCATGGTAGAGGGGCTTGAGATTCCCGTCGTTGCAAGTGGAGGAGTATCTGCTCTGAGCGATCTTCCAGCGTTAGCCGAGATCGGCTGCGAAGCAGTGATCGTGGGGAAAGCGATCTACGAAGGTAGGTTTGACGTAAGAGAGGCAATCACCCTCTTGCAGAGGATATAATCTGCTGTTAACGATCGTTGCGTCTGGGTTGGCAATTTCTTGAACCCATCCGTGAGAATTTGGAACTACCTCCGCATCTTTTCTTAAAGTTCATCAGTTTTAGGCTTAGGAGTCTTTAAAATGTTTGATCCTTCATCGATTGCAATCCTCATTCCCATCGTTGCGTTGTGCATCCCAATCGTCGCGATTCTGACGGCTCACCAAAGGAGGATGGCGGAGATCATCCATGCCAATAATGCTCACAATGTGGCGGAAAACTCTGAACTCCAGGCCCTGCGGTACGAGATCGCCCAACTGCGGGAACTGGTGACGAGTCAGGCTTTGGCGGTGGAGCAGTTGAGATCCGAGCAGAGAATCGGCCAGGCTTCTTTGATGGCGAACCCTGTCGCTCCCCCTTCAGCTGCTGAGCAGATTCAGGCGCGTCTGACTGGGCAGTAGGGCTGGTTCTCTCTGCCAATCCTCCCTCCTGCCCAAAAAATTTTCTGGCGATCTTAGCTGACTAGTCTATAAGTCCCTGTTTTTTTGCCTGGCTGAATTTTGGGCCTAACCAGGACAGAAAAAATTCAGGAAATCTGTGCCTTCGCTGGTATCTTGGAGAGTCCCAAGCCTGCTTCGGAGCGATATGAGAGTTATTCAACCTTCCCTCAAGAAGATCGGACGATCCCTTGAGGTTCCCAACCTGATCGAGCTGCAACTGAATAGTTACCGGTGGTTCCTTGAAGAAGGACTTCCCGAGCTTTTCAAAACGTTCTCCCCCATCTGGGACTTCACACAAACGAACTATATCGAATTTTCTGATTTCGTGTTGGGTGAACCGAAGTACTCCCTCGAAGAAAGCCGAGATCGAGACATGACCTTCGAAGCCCCGATTAAGGCAATTGTCCGCTTCGGAGGCAAAGAACGAGAGGTTATCGAGTCGGAAGTCTATCTGGGCGACTTGCCTCTCATGACCGACAAGGGAACCTTCGTCATCAACGGCCGAGAAAGGGTTATCGTGAGCCAGCTTTCTCGCTCCCCTGGTATCTATTTCGAAGAAGACGTCGATAACTCCATGCAGATGATCGTAAGAGCCCGGATCATCCCGATGGAAGGCCCGTGGTTGGAAGTCGAAAACGACGCAAACCAAGTTGTCAACACCCAAATCAGCCAAACCAAGAAGCTCCCGATCACCCAGCTCATAAAGGCGCTCCATGGCTTCGAGCGGGGGCGAGATCGCCAGATGCAACCTCTCGGACAGAGCCTGCACAAGAAGCTGGTCGATCCTGTGGGTGACCCTGATACAGGTGAGGTTTTGCTCGATAAAGGAGCGATCATCTCGAGCAAGGTGATGGCTGGCCTTTCTGACGAACAAAAGGCGATAGTCGTTCACGTCGAATCGCCGCTCGGCACGACCGAAGACATGTATTGGGCCTTCGGCACAGAAAAGACTTTGGAAAAGCCAGGCGTCCTGGAACTCGAAGGGTGCCGTCCTCTGGAGGAAATCCGGGAAGGAACAAAGGTAATTGTCAGTGCCTTGGAGAAGATTGAGCACGAGACCGCTGTCAAGATTGCTGCCTTAGAGCTTGAAAAGATCGACGTTCTCTACCTTGAACCCCACATTGAAATTACTCTCGCGGCTGACAAAACTGGGAACACTCGCGAAGCGATCCTCGACATCTTTAAGCGAATGAGGCCAGGAGAAGCGGCCAACGAAGATGCTGCCCGCCAGTTGGTTTACAGCCTCTTCTTTGACATGAGGCGTTACGACCTCGGTAAAGTCGGTCGCAGGTTCTTGAACCAGAGGCTCGGCCTGAACGTGCCTCTCACGATCCGCAACCTGACGAGCGACGACTTGACCCAAACCCTCCTCGGGATGGGGCCATACCTCCGCAAGGAACAAGATCACGACGACATTGACGACCTGCGCAACAAACGAGTCCGAAGCGTCGGCGAACTTTTGCAGAGTCAGCTGAGACTGGGCTTTGTCCGAATGGAAAAGGTTGCTCGGGAAAGAATGACCTCGGCTGATCAGGAAAACCTCCTGCCAAGCATCATCCTTAGTGTTAAGCCAGTGAGTGCGAGCATCAAGAGCTTCTTTAGCTCCAACCAGCTCAGCACCTTCATGGATCAAACCAATCCCCTGAGCGAGCTCACAAACAAGCGTCGTCTCTCAAGCCTTGGCCCGGGTGGTTTGCAGCGCAACTCCGCGAAACTGGAAGTCCGCGACGTCCACCGATCTCACTACGGCCGGATCTGCCCGATTGAAACGCCAGAAGGTCCGAACATTGGTCTGATCAGCCAGCTCACAACCCACGGTCGGATTGACGAGTTCGGGTTCATCATGACCCCCTATCGAAAGGTGGTGGAAGGAGTGGTGACCAACGACGTCGTTTACTTGACTGCCCAAGAAGACTTTTTCATGCGGATCGCTCCGGCTGACACAAAGCTGGATGAGAATGGCCTCATCCTCAACGAGCGAGTCACTGTTCGCTGCCCTGGTGGTGACCGACAGTTCGGAGGCGCAAACTATCCGACCGTTCCGCGCCTGAGAGTGGACTTGATGGACGTTTCGCCGGTTCAGATTATCTCGGTCGCAACCTCGCTGATTCCGTTCCTGGAAAACGACGATGCTAACCGCGCTCTGATGGGTGCGAACATGCAACGCCAAGCAGTGCCGTGCCTTCGCTCGGACGCTCCGCTCGTCGGTACTGGCCATGAGGCCAGAGCTGCCGTTGACAGTGGTGCCGCAGTCGTGGCAAAGCGTGACGGAGTAATCAAGCACGTCACAGCCGAAGAAGTCGTGATCACGGCTGAAGATGGAACAGAAGATCACTACCGCCTGCTCCACCTCTACCAATCGAACAAGTCGACCTGCTTTACCCACCGACCAGTCGTCTTCCCAGGCCAAAAGGTTTTGGCGGGAGACGCTCTGGCCGACGGAGCGAACTGTGATACGGGACGCCTCGCCCTTGGCAAGAACCTCGTCGTTGCCTTTATGCCCTGGGGTGGCTACAACTATGAAGACGCAATCCTCCTGAGCGAAAGGCTTGTGAAGGACGATGTTTTCACCTCGATCCACATCGAGCGCCATGAGTCGGAGGCAGTTGACACCAAGCTAGGGCCAGAAGAAATCACCCGCGATATCCCGAACGTCGGAGAAGACGCTCTGAAGGATCTCGACGAGAACGGCATCATCCGCATCGGAGCCGAGGTTCGCCCCGAGGACATCCTGGTCGGAAAGGTCGCCCCCAAGGGTCAAACCGAAATGACCGCGGAGGAAAGACTGATCATCGCCATTTTTGGTAAGAAGGCAGAAGAAACCAGAGACGTTTCGCTGACCCTTCCCCACGGTGAAAAGGGAACCGTTGTCGACGTGAAGGTCTTCAGCCGCTTCAAGTACCTGAGTCCGACGATCAACTACATCTACAAGGAGTCCAAGAAGCGAGACCGCCTGATCTGTGACCGAACCGAAGAGCCTCTCCTCCAGATCCCTGGTGACGAGTTGCCGGCCGGAACGAACATGACGGTGCAGGTTTTTGTCGCCCAAAAGCGCAAGATCATGGTCGGTGACAAGATGGCAGGTCGCCACGGAAACAAGGGTGTCATTTCGCGCATTCTGCCGGTCGAAGACATGCCAATGCTTCAGGACGGAACGCCGGTCGATATCATTTTGAACCCCCTGGGTGTTCCGAGCCGAATGAACATCGGTCAGATCCTGGAAACCCACCTGGGTTATGTGGGTCGGCACCTCGGAGTACGCTACGTGTGCCCTGCCTTTGAAGGAGCGACGGAAGGAGAAATCCTCTCTGAAGTCCATCGCCTTGCCGAGCACATGAGGTCTCAGGTTTGGCGGGCCTATGCCACCAAGGAACTTGGCCTCTCGCTTCGGTTCCGACCGAACTCGACGCTGGAAGAGATCCTTGCAGCAACCGAGACTCACTTGCGAACCCTTGATCAAGGAAACCTCGAGCGAGTCAGCCGAATTGTAGCGGCTCCGAGTACCTTGAGCACAGAAGAACTCATCGCCATGACCCCCGATGACTTCGATCTGGACGAGCCAACCGAAGTGACTGGACCGGCTTATGCTGCTTCACCTGAGATCTACTCTGGCATCATGGAGCGCATTCAGCACAATGTGTGGCGACGCGCAGGCCTTGATCCTAAGTCGTGCAAGTCAATCGTTCGTGACGGACTGACAGGAGACGAACTGCCAAACCCAATCACGGTTGGCACGATCTACATGCTCAAACTCGAGCACTTGGCAGATGAGAAAATCCATGCTCGATCCATCGGGCCCTACTCCCTTGTGACTCAGCAACCCCTCGGTGGTAAAGCTCAGTTTGGTGGCCAGAGGTTCGGTGAAATGGAAGTCTGGGCCCTCGAGGCCTATGGCGCCGCTTACACTCTGCAAGAACTCCTGACGATCAAGTCTGATGACGTGATGGGACGAGTAAAAGCCTACGAGTCAATCGTGAAAGGCGAAACGATCCAAGAGCCTGGCATCCCAGAATCCTTCAAGATCCTGGTGAATGAACTCCGCTCACTCTGTCTGAAGGTGACGGTTGAAGATAAGGCGAATAAGGAACTCAGCCTGAAGGATCTGGACGAACTGACTGGCGGAGACGATGGTCGTCTCGCTCGTTCGGTTGGCTTCTTTAGCTGAGAATAGATCGAGCCTGTGAGCAGAACTCTGGGTGCTGCCTCAAATGAGGCAGCACCCTTCTTTTTTGAGATGCCTGCCCCGCCTCCCCGAGGCCACGCCCTCCCCTCCGCTGGCGCTTCGGGGCTGCGCCTCGGCAGGGCAGGTATAAGTTTTAAGGGGGGTGAGTAAGGTCACCAAGACGCGATCGGACTGCATTCCTATAAGCGTAAAAGAGGCCGCCTCTTACTCTTGTGAGATCCCTGCCACGCCCTCCCCTCCGCTGGCGCTTCGGGGCTGCGCCTCGGCAGGGCAGGTAAGTTTTAAGGAGGGTGAGTAAGGTCACCAAGACGCGATCGGACTGCATTCTTATAAGCGTAACGCTTTAGAGACAGCTGCCCATTTCGTCTTCGTTAGGACCGCCCTCCCCCGGAAACCGAAGGGAGGTACGGAGATGGCATCCTTGCTTCAAAAGCTGTCAGGAGTGTGACTTTTGGGGGCCAGCGAATCTTCCGGGAATCAGGAAAGCTGAAAGTCCTATGTTTTGCCTAGGTCTTTTAGATTTCTGACGTGACCGATGGTCCGAAACTGCCTCACCATATGCTACTCTGTAACTTCGCCGAACGAGTCTCTCCCTGCCCTCTCTGTAACTCAATGGTTGCTAAATGGCCATTTTGTGCGTGGTTCTGAGTTTCTGACGTCCGGCGGAATGATTGAATCCTATGGCAGACAGCAACCTCTTTGATAAGATTCGTATCGGCGTCGCCAGCCCAACTGATATCCGTGGATGGTCGCACGGAGAAGTCAAGAAACCAGAAACGATCAACTACCGAACCTTCAAGCCAGAACGAGACGGATTGTTCTGCGAAAAGATTTTCGGCCCCACGAAGGACTATGAATGCGCCTGTGGCCGATATAAGAAGATTAAGTACAAGGGGATCATCTGTGAGCGTTGCGGCGTCGAGGTGACCCGCAGCAAGGTGCGTCGCGAGCGCATGGGCCACATTGAGCTTTCTGCTCCTGTTTGCCATATCTGGTATCTGAAGGGCGTTCCATCGCCTCTCTCCCTGATTCTGGATATCTCGCCGCGACAGCTGGAAAAGGTTATTTACTTTGCGAGTTTCATCATCATTGACCTTGAAGGTGAAAAGATCGCCGAGCTCATGCCAGAAATCTTGAGGCTGGTTGAGCAAGAGAAGTTGGCCGTCCAGAACCAAATGCGCGAGCTTGAGGTGGAAAGCCTGCAACGTCTTGCCACCGAGATGTTGAACAACCCGGATGAGTACTTCGATGAAGGCTACGTTCGGGAGCGGATGAAAGCCAACTATGACCGTATCCGAGCCGAATACCGGGACGCGGACGAACGAGTGCGCGATCTTGATATTGCTGCCGAACTCCTGAGCAAGCTCGAACTCAACCAGCTGATCGACGAAGACAAGTGGCGAGCGATCAGCAAGATGCTTGACTCGGTCGGGCGAAGGCTCAAGCGAGATCTTGGCGAATTGGTGCGAGCAAACATTGGTGCGGATGCCATTAAGGAACTCCTGAAGCGAGTTGACCTCGAAAGACTCGTAAGAGAGCTTCGCCGAGAGATTGTCGAAACCACCAGCCAGCGGAGAGCCAGAGCGATCAAGCGACTCGAACTCACTGAAGCTCTGATCTCGAGCAAGAGCGAGCCAGAGTGGATGATCCTTGAGTCGATCCCGGTCATTAGCCCAGAACTTCGCCCGATGGTTCAGCTCGATGGCGGACGGTTCGCCACGAGCGATCTGAACGACCTCTATCGAAGGATTATCAACCGGAACAACCGCCTGAAAAAGATCATGGAGATCCAGGCGCCGGAATCGATCATCAACCACGAAAAGAGGCTCCTCCAGGAATCAGTCGACGCTCTGATCGACAACGGCCGCAGAAGCCGCCCTGTCGTTGGAAGCAACCAGAGGCCCCTTAAGTCTTTGAGCGACATGCTGAAAGGGAAGGAAGGCCGGTTCCGAAAGAACCTGCTCGGTAAGCGCGTCGACTACTCCGGCCGTTCCGTTATCGTTGTTGGGCCTCACCTAAAGCTTCATCAATGCGGATTGCCAAAGGAAATGGCCTTGGAACTCTTCAAGCCCTTCGTGATGAAGGTGCTGGTTGAACGCAAGATCACCCAGAACATTAAGACCGCGAAGCGCATGATCGAAAGAATGCACCCGGCCGTTTGGGATGGTCTGGAGGACGTGATTAAGGAGCATCCGGTTCTTCTGAACCGTGCTCCGACACTCCACCGACTGGGAATCCAAGCCTTTGAGCCGATTCTTGTGGACGGGAAGGCGATTCAGCTGCACCCTCTGGTCTGTAACGCCTATAACGCAGACTTTGACGGAGACCAGATGGCGGTTCACGTGCCTTTGAGCATTCAGGCTCAAGCCGAAGCGAGGGTTTTGATGCTCAGCACCCAAAACCTCTTCAGCCCTGCCGACGGTAAGCCAGTTGCCTCGCCTATCCAGGACATCGTCTTGGGTTGCTATGCTCTGACCTTTACCAATCGCCGGCTTGCGGCTGACCTTCAGGCAAAGCTCGATGCTCACCAGGCTGACCAAGAGAACTCCCCTGCGCCTCCCATCTACAGCAACCCAGACGAGGTGATGTATCAGGCGAGCCTTCCGGTCGGTGACAAACTCGACCTGAACGGTTTGGTTCGAGTCAGGATCCGACGTCCACTCTTCCGCGATAATAGCGAGATTGACTGGCGCGATCCTCAGACTGGTGTCGAGTATGTGTATCGCACCGTCACAAATGAGTTTGAAGAAGAGGTTCGCGAACTGCAACCCCTTCCACAAGAGTTCGAAACACTCGTCGTGACCACCACTCCCGGAAGGCTCTACTTTAACGAAGTTTTGCCCTACCCGATGAGGCACAGTGATCACTATCTGCAAGTCGAGCTCACTAAGAAAGCGATTGCGAATACGATCATTTCGTGCCACACGCTGGTTGGAACCGAAGGGACGATCAAGCTCCTTGACGACATGAAGGATCTGGGCTTCCGGTGGGCGACCAAGTACGGTATCTCCATCGCGCTCACCGACATGGACCCTCCTCGCCGACGAGACGAGATGCTGCAAGATGCGGACAACCAGGCGAACAAGATCCTTGAGAACTTCCGCCGGGGTCTCATGACCTTCCGCGAAATGCAAGACAAGCTGACCCGACTTTGGACGGAAACATACGACCAAATCGGTAACGCTATCGTCGACTCGATGGTTCAAGAGAACCCCTTGAGTATCATCACCGTCTCGGGAGCGAGAGGTTCGATCAAGCAGCTCGCGCAGCTCTCTGGAATGCGCGGCCTGATGTTTAACCAGTTCAACGAAGTTATCTATGAACTTCCGGTTAAGAACTCGTTCCAAAAAGGCCTCTCGATGCTCGAGTTCTTCGTAACCACCCACGGGGCAAGAAAGGGTCTTGCTGATACGGCTCTCCGAACCGCCGACGCGGGATACCTCACGAGGCGTCTCGTGGACGTCAGCCAAGACGTGATTATTCGGGAGAAGGACTGCGGAACAACAGACGGCGTTTTGGCGTGTCGCCTCACCAGCGAAGGCAAAGTCATTGAAACCATGGGAGATCGTGCCTTTGGCCGCTACAGCCAGAGCGAACTGCGAAATCCTGCCAACGACGAGGTTCTCATCCCATTCGATACCCTGATCACTCAGGAGCAAGCCAAGAGCCTGAACCCGATTGAGGATGCCTACTACGGCGAAATGGAGTCACTGGAGGGTGAAGACGCCCAGGCGTTGGCACAGCAAAAGTACGTCGATGCTGGATTCGAGATCGATGATCACGGTCGCTTGGGTGCCAAGGTTCGAAGCCCGATCACCTGCGAACTGGAAATCGGAATCTGCGGCAAGTGCTACGGCCTTGATCTTGCGACTCAGAAGGTCGTGGAATCAGGGGTCGCTGTCGGTATCATCGCAGCCCAGTCGATTGGTGAACCAGGAACCCAGCTCACAATGAGAACGTTCCACACGGGAGGTGTTGCTGGATCCAAGACGATCGCCCGAACCAACCAGTACAAGACTGGAAAGTTCGTTCGACAGTTCCAAGAAGACTTCCAAGCTGCCACGCAGACCGAAGGACGAGACTTTGACCCGACGAAACTGCTCGAATCTCAAGCAAGTGTCGTGAAGGGACTCTTCACTGGGGAAGCACCTCCGGTCGAAGAAAAGAAGACCGTTCGAAAGTCGACCAAGGCCAGTGAGAAAGCAATCGAAAAGGTCAGCAACGACAGCCGCAAGCTGTGGGAGCGAAGCCGAAAGACGTTCTTCTACTCTTGGACTGGTGAATCGAGCGGTATCGTTCGTGTTGAAGAAATCTTTGAAGCCAGAAAGCAACCGCGCGGTAAGGCCATCATCTGTCCTGTCACTGGTATCGTCGCAGACATCCAAAAGTCGAGCTACGGCCGGTGGGTTGTGGTGCAAGCCGACGTCTCGACCGAGGCTCCGCTCAAGGATGCCTACATCGGTGACACCCAGAACTGGGCGAAGACGATTCGCACCAAGAAGGGAGAAGAAGTAGAAGGTATTGATTCGGCTCTCGAAAGGCTGATCGGCCAAAAGCTGAACACCCAATCCCTCGCGATTCTGCGCAAGCATGAGGTCGAGAAGGTTCGTGTCTTCTATCCGATCCTCGTTCCACCTCTCGGTAACCTTCCCGTTCAACGGGGAAGCAAGGTCATCAAGGGTGACCCTCTCACCGAAGGCCCTCTGGATCCCCACGAGGTTTTGGAATTGGCTGGCGCGAAGGCAGTCCACGAGTACTTTATCGAAAACTTGCAAAGCGTCTATAAGGATCAGGGCGTTGACATCAACGACAAGCACCTTGAGGTCATCGTGCGCCAGATGCTGCGCAAGCGCCAGGTGAAGGAGCCGGGCGACACTCCGTTCCTGCCAGGCCAGATCGTCGACCGCTTCCGATTCAACCGTGAGAACGAAAGGGTTCAGCAAATGATCGCGGCTGGTACGACGTTCAAGTTCACTGACCCAATCACCGGCGAAGAGAAAGAGCGAGAACCGAAGGAAGCGACGGCCAACTGGATCCTGCTGGGAATCACCGAAGCCTCTCTGGCAACCGAGAGCTTCCTGTCTGCGGCATCGTTCCAAAAGACGACACGCGTTTTGACAGAAGCAGCTGTCCGAGGGAAGCACGACGGACTGATCGGCCTCAAGGAGAACGTCATCATCGGACGACTCATCCCGGCTGGTACAGGTGTCAAGGCCTATCGGGATCTCGCGATTGACGTTGATAGGAGCCAGCCAAGCTGGGCTCAGCAGCCTCTCTCTGCGATCGTCGATCAAGACGAATCAGCCAACTCTGGAGACGATTCCGGCTTCCTCGGGATGTCGATGGCAGATCTGGCAGCGGAAGAAGGCGAAGAAATCTAGCCCTTCGAGCCTCCTATCCTTTCGCCTCCATCCTGCTTTTCGGATGGAGGCGTTCTTGTTTTTGAGATCGGGAGAAGTCTGAGCCAGGGAGCGGTTTGGGATTCGAACCACGCCCGCGGCTGACTTGCTGGACGATTCACTGGGCATTCAGACCAGAACAGGCTCAGTAGGCCCAAGTTTGCTGACCCTTTCGGGGTATCTTCCTCTATTGCGCACAAGGGCAGGGTCTGCCTGGCGTAAACTGCATCCAGCTCTACCGGCACCTGCCGGAAGACGGCTCAGTTAACTTGCGAATCCTCGCCTGGAACTTTGAAGGTTCTTACCTTTTCAGACGGCGATTCGTTCAAAAACGATCCGGAGAAAAACACTTGGCACGAAGTTTAAAGAAAGGCTTCTTCATTGATGATCATCTGATTGAGAAAATCGATGCAATGAATCAAGCCGGGGAAAAGAAGCTGATCAAGACCTGGTCTCGACGCAGCACGATCATCCCTGACATGATTGGTCATACCATCGCCGTCCACGATGGCCGAAAGCACGTTCCTGTCTTTGTGACAGAGAACATGGTCGGTCACAAGCTTGGCGAATTCGCCCCGACTCGCACCTACCGCGGTCACGATGGCAGCTTGCCAGAAAGGGGGACGCGCATCAGGTAAGTCACCTGATGTCGTGAAAAACCCTCCGAAAGGAGTCCAAATACAATGGAAGTAAGAGCAGTTGCAAAGTTTGTTCGCGTTCAACCGAGAAAGGTGCGCCAAATCGCTCGCGAAGTTCGCGGGAAGAACGCTGTCCAGATGGCCCACGTCCTGGGATTCCAGCCAGGAAAGGGAGCCTTCACCCTGCGCAAAGTGCTGATCAGCGCGATCAGTAATGCCGGGAACAACAATGACATGGACATCGATACTCTGAAGATTAAGGAGATTAAGATCGATGAAGGCCCAAAGATCAAGCGAATTCAAGCCCGTGCAATGGGACGAGCCAACCGAATCTTTAAGCGAATGAGCCACATCACCGTGGTTGTTGAAGATATTGAAGAGACTGGCGAAGTGAAGCCCCACGGTACCAAGGCAAAGGCCAGGCCGAAGCTTGCAGATGTTAAGGGTCGCAAGAAAGCCGAAGCCAAGCCAGCGACTCCAGTAGTGGAGGAAGTGGCGGAGGTCGAAGAGGTAACCAAGTTAGAGGAAGGAACCGAAGAAGTGAAAGCTGAGGAAACGACCGCCGAGGTTACAGAGGCTGTGGCAACCGAGGGTGCGACACCAGAGTCAGGCGCCGAGGAGAAGAAGGACTAAGAACTATGGGACAGAAAATTCACCCAATCGGCTTTAGACTCGGCGTAATCCGTGGCCACGATAGCCACTGGATCTACCCGAAGAAGGGCTACAAAGCCGCCCTCGTGAGCGATCACGTCATGAGAAACTTCATTCGCGAGAAGGTCGGGAAAGGTCTGATCTCGCGGGTCGAAATCGAGCGAGCTGCCAACCGCGTTAAGGTGACCATCTTCACCAGCCGACCTGGCGCAGTCATCGGTCGCGGCGGAAAAGGGATCGACCAACTGAGCCAAGACCTGAACGCAATGGTTCGGAAAGACGACCCAACCGCCCAGGTTCAAGTCAACGTTAGCGAAGTCAGACAGCCAGAACTCGACGCCCAACTGGTCGCAGAGAACATCGCCGTCCAGCTCGAAAAGCGAATCAGCCACCGCCGCGCCATGAGACAAGCGATGACCAGAGCCAGAAACGGCAAAGGCATGAAGATCATGGTGAGCGGACGATTGAACGGTGCGGAAATCGCCCGTCGCGAAGTCGACAAGTTCGGGAAAGTACCTCTCCACACCCTCCGCGCCGACATCGACTACGGCTACGCGATCGCCTACACAATCTACGGAACCGTTGGAGTCAAGGTATGGGTCTACCGTGGCGAAGTCTTGCCTGATCGGGGCCTGAACTCAATGAATCAAGACATGCCGGAGCGACGTCCTCGGCGTGAGCGACCGGAAGGCCGAGGCGGATATGACCGTGGCGACCGACCAGACCGCGGCCCGCGAGAGCGAGCCCCCCGTGAAGCTGGCCAAACCAGCGAAGCCCCCAGTGAGGTGACATCTAATGTTGATGCCTAAGCGCACAAAGTATCGAAAGCAGTTCCGAGGCCGCATGAGGGGCAAAGCTGTTCGCGGAAACGAAGTATCGTTCGGCGAATACGGCCTGATGTGCATGGAAGCAGCTTGGATCACAAGCCGCCAAATTGAAGCAGCCCGTATTGCGATGACTCGCCACATCAAACGAGGTGGCAAGGTCTGGATTCGCGTTTTCCCCGACAAGCCCTACACCAAAAAGCCACTCGAACAGAGAATGGGTAAAGGTAAGGCAAGCGTCGAAGGATGGGTGGCAGTCGTGAAACCAGGCAAGGTCATGTTCGAAATGAACGGCGTCACGCCAGACGTTGCTCGCGAAGCCATGAGATTGGCTCAGCACAAGCTGCCAATCCGCACCAAGTTTGTCTTGAAGGAAGAATTCCAGGAGGGTGCCGGGCTCTAAGATCACCCGGCGATAACGAAATGAAATCTCTGAAACCAAACGATTTGAGAGAGAAGTCTGTCCCAGAACTGGAACAACTTCTGGCCGAAGAACGTGCCGGACTCTACAAAGCCCGACGCGACCTCGTCTTTCGACAAATCACCGATGTCGCTAGTCTCAAGGTGCGACGACACAACATCGCGCGCCTTCTGACCTTGATCCAAGAAAAAAAGCGCGGAGGTGACGCATGAGCCAGGAAAATACACCAGCCGAAAGTCTGACCCGTGGACGCAGAAAGGTGCGCCGTGGCGTCGTCGCCAGCAACAAGATGACCAAAACCGTCGTCGTGAAGCTGGAACGAAGCTACCAACACCCGCTCTATGGCAAAACCGTGAGGTCCTCGAACCGTGTTAAAGCTCATGACGAAATGAGCTGCGATATTGGAGATACCGTGGAAATCATGGAAACCAGACCCCTCAGCAAAGAAAAGCGCTGGAGAGTCGTCCGCATCATCGAAAAGGTGAAGTAAGAACAACCAGCCCATCCTTCTCAACGAGAAGGATGGGCTCACGATAAAAGCAACAATTCAGGCATGGAACCTGCGATCACCGCTCTCGCGGCGGCCGGTGCCCTCTGCCTCTAAAAGAAGAATCGCAAGGAGCAAAGAATGGTTCAACAGTTCACAAGGCTGAAGGTCGCGGACAACTCTGGTGCACGAGAAGTAATGTGTATTAGAGTCCTGAAAGGGTCACAACCCCGCTACGGCACAGTGGGTGACATCATCGTCGCCTCTGTGAAGTCAGCCACCCCTAACATGCCAATTAAGAAAGGCGACGTCATCAAAGCCGTCATCGTTCGCACGAAGAAAGCCGTGCGACGAGCCGACGGGAGCACCCTCCGCTTTGATGATAATGCCTGTGTCGTCATTAACCCAGCAAACCAAGAGCCGAGAGGAACTCGCATCTTTGGCCCCGTCGCTCGCGAACTTCGCGACGGCAACTTTATGAAGATCGTCTCGCTTGCTCCGGAGGTCATCTAACCATGCCAACTAAAGCAGAACTGAAAGCTCTTGCCAAGCAACCGAAACTCAAGATTCGAAAAGGCGATTTCGTAAAGATCATCGCTGGAAAGGATAAGGGCGAAACGGGAACTGTCTTGGCGATCTCCCCCCGGGAACTCAAGGCAATCGTCGCTAAGCCAGATCCAGACAACGACGGTCAATTGATCCCCCTGAACGCTGTAACCAAGCACAAGAAAGCAAAGTTCGAGGGACAAAGATCGGCTCGCTTTAAAATGCCCTCGCCGATCCATATCAGCAATCTCATGGTCATTGATCCCAATAGCAACGAACCAAGCCGACTCGGCCGAAGAGTTGAGGATGGCAAGATCGTGCGCTACGCCAAGAAAAGTGGCAAGACCATCGTCGATGCCCCTCAAATGCAGGAGAAGAGTAAGTAAGCCATGGCCAGAAAAGCTGCCCCCGAGAAACCAACCGGAGTGCAAGGCAAACTGCCTGAGCCTCGGCTTCGAAAGGTCTACAAGGAGTCTGTTGCTCCCAAGCTGATGGAGCAGTTTAAGTTCTCCTCCGTCATGCAAGTGCCAAAGCTCGTGAAGGTCGTTGTCAATATGGGCACCGGCACGGACGAGAAGGAATTGGAAAGCGCGATTCGGGACATGACTTCGATCACTGGACAAAAGCCAGTCGTCACCATTGCCCGCAAGTCGGTCGCTCAGTTCAAACTGCGCGAAGGCCAAAAGGTCGGTTGCCGCGTCACCCTCCGAGGTGACAGAGCCCTTCACTTCTTTGACAAGCTTGCGACTGTGGCTTTGCCGAGAATTCGTGACTTTCAGGGACTCAACCCGAAGAGCTTTGACGGTCGTGGCAACTATAGCCTCGGTCTGAAAGAGCAATTGGTCTTCCCTGAGATCAACTACGACACTTTCGACAAGATTCGTGGAATGGATATCACCATCTGCACGACCGCTGCGAACGATGAAGAAGCCAGAGTCTTTCTAAAGCTCATGGGTCTGCCCTTGAGAGAGAAGTAAATTCTCCTTCTTTTCGCCAGCCCCTTTTCCCTCCACCACGAGGGACGAGGGGTTTTTTCATTTCCGAACACTTTGCCAAGACTATGGCGGAGTTGTTTTTGACTCAAGTGAAGTCCAAACGATCCTTCCGAATCGTCTACACTCTACGAAAGGATTCGTTATGTCGAGATCATATTGGAAGATCGTGTGTGGTGTTGCTGTGGTTGGGCTCGTGAGTGTTGGTTTTGCCGAATCGGCGACAGATACTCAGCCAGCTCGAGAGGCTCGGGAAAAGCTCGCTCCAAAGGCGAAAACCAAGATCAAGGTTTCTGCTCAAGTGGATTGGGCTAGCAAGTATGTTTTTCGGGGTGTCAATCGAGGGGATGACGCTGTCCTTCAAAGCTCATTGCAGGTCAACTATGGCCGCCTGAGTGGATCCATTTGGGGCAATGTGGACCTGAGCCGAACGAACGTGTACTACGGCACGAGCGATGGCTTTGCTCGGGTGACTGAGTACCGGTCTTCTTTGAAATATACTGCTCCCACGCCGACCGGCAATCTTAGCCTGGGTGTGACTCACTTCGACTTTGCCAATACGGGGCGGCCGAGCACCACTGAAGTCTGGGGGAAGGCGAATCTGAGGGGCCCTTTCGCTCCTTATGTTGCCGCTTACTTTGACGTTGACGAGGGTAATGGAGCCTATGTGGAGCTCGGGGCAGGGCGGTTCCTTGCCTTTGACCCCTCTGGTTTTGGCGTCCACTTCAGTGGTTCTATTGGCTATGGCACGAGCAACTTCAATAGCTTTACTTATGGGGTATCGAAGGCTGGCCTGACTGATCTTGGCCTGCGCACGACCATCATTTTCCCGATCGATAGTAAGTTTTCTCTGACGACCTTTGCCGGATTCAGCACCTATCTGAACGACGACATCCGGGCTGGCCGCACATCCACCAACTTCACGTTCGGCACGACGATCGGGATTCGGTTCTAGGTCTGCTTTTGGGGGCTTCGGTCCTCGCGAGTTTATTCTTTGCGCGCCGCCGGGCCTGCGGCCAGGGAGACTGCCGTGTTAGCTCCGGAATCCCTTCCCCCAGCCTTTTTGCTGGGGGAAGGGATTGGATGGGGGGCAGAGTCTGACTGGAGCAGGCAGTCATTTTCGCCCCCTGCGCCGCCGGGCCCACGGCCACGCCCGACCGGTTCCCTGTCTGGTGAGCAAAATTCAAGCACTCGTCCGGTCTGCCCCCTGGCGGCGCGGGGATCTGTGGTGGACCAATGGGGGCAGCTGCCTTTACGATCCTCCAGCTCCATCCGTTGATTCTCGCTGCGAGGAATCTCGGCGCAGGACTCTTGGCAGGCTCGCGCTGTCCGGGGGCGGGCCCGGAGACCAAGTGGGGAACCTGTTGCCCAAGGTTTGTTCCGGGCGGGCGCGGCACCGGGCGAGGGCAGCGCGAGGCTGGTTCTTGCTCCCTCAAATTGACCAAGATGAAGTTTGTCCTTAGGTCAAGTCGAAGATCTCGTGAGTCCCGAACCACATCAAGGAAAACCCTGGCGGACGCCTAACGCCGCCTGCCCTCGCGCCGGTTTGAGAAAGAAAACGCTAGGTCACGCGAACCAAAGACTTAACCGCCAAAACAACAAACAACACGAAACCCTACTGACCGTAGCGGGAGTGATAACGATCCCACCACTTCGCGATTTCGTCCGCGGGGATTTCCTGGGGAGATCCCAAACAAGAAGCCAAATGAACTGTCTTGGCCACGTCTTCGACCATAACCGCCGCCTTGAGAGCAGCAGATACGGTCTCGCCCCAGGCGAAGACGCCGTGGTTTCCGAGCAAAATCGCAGGCCCGCGAGACTTGTAAGCCAGAATCCCGCGACCGATGTTTTCCCCCTCGTTATCCAAGTAAGGAGAGCAGGGAATCGGGCCGCCAAACTCATCTGCGATAGCCGTCAAAACCGGGGGGATGGAGCGACCACAGGCAGCAAATGCCGTAGCATAGTTGCTGTGGGTATGTACAACAGCTCCTACTTCCGGCATGTGGCGATAGATGAAGAGGTGGTGGGCCAGGTCAACGCTTGGCTTCAATTGACCCTCCGAAACCTCACCATCCGCGAGCCGCACCTCGACCATATCGCCAGGCGCCATGGCATCGTAGTCCATCCCGCTCGGCTTGATGTAGAGCATCCCAGTCGCTCGATCAAGGCCGCTCACGTTCCCAGAGTGCATCGTGACAAGCCCTGCCTTGGGCAACATCTGATTGGCCCAGCAAACCTCGGCGGCTAGAGGGCTCCTCACGGCCTCACCTCGGCCTGGATGTTGAGCAGTTCTTTCATCACGTGATGTAAGATGGCGTGTTCCTTAACTCCACCAAAAGCGTCGTGAAGATCTTGATAGAGGTGGAAGAGGCGCCGGTATGTGACGACTGCCTCTGGATTTGGTTTGTAGGTGAGAGCTTTCGTCTTGACGAGTTTTGCTTGTCCCTCCTCGACGGAAGAATAAACACCCCCGACAATGGCACCAAAGATCGCGGCACCAAGGGCGCAGGTCTGATCAGAATCACTCACCTTCATCTCCCGATCCGTGATATCGGCGTAGATTTGCATGACGAATGGACTTTTTTCTGCGATGCCGCCGCAGTTCACCACTTGCTCGATCTTGACCCCATGCTCTTCGATGCGGTTGATAATCATCAGGGCGCCAAAGGCAGTCGCCTCGATCAAGGCGCGGTAGATCTCCGCAGCGGAGGTATGGAGGGTTTGTCCCAAGATCAGACCTGTCAGCCTTGCGTCAACCAAGATTGTGCGGTTTCCGTTGTTCCAATCGAGGGCGAGAAGGCCAGATTCGCCAGGTTTGAGTTTTTCTGCTTCTTGGGTGAGAATTCTGTGGGCCTCGTCTCCCAGGTGCGGCGCGAGGGATTTTGTGCACCAGTTAAAGAGGTCTCCCACCGCGCTCTGACCTGCTTCGACCCCAATGAGGCCGGGAATCACTGAGTCTGGCACCACGCCGCAAACGCCAGGAATGTCTGGTGTCTCAGCCCCCCCAACAAGGATATCGCAGGTGCTTGTTCCCATGATCTTCACGAGAATTCCTGGCTGGACTCCCGCTCCGACTGCTCCCATGTGGGCGTCAAATGCCCCGACTGCGACAGGCGTTCCTTCGATCAAGCCTGTGGCTTCTGCGTATTCGGCGGTCAATCCCCCTACCCTTTGGTCGCTTGGTTTGACTTCGTAGGTCATGCGCTCGCGCAGATCACCTAGCCGTGGGTCGAGATGATCGAGGAAGCTGCGGCTAGGGAGGCCTCCCCATTCTGGATGGAACATCGCTTTGTGGCCAGCCGCACAGGAGCCGCGGAAGGGGCTCGCCTGGGTGCCAGTGATCACAGCTGGGACGAAGTCAGCGAGCTCGACCCACTGGTGGGCGGCATCAAAGACCTCCGGAGCGGTTCTAGCGCAATGCAGAATCTTGGACCAGAACCACTCGCTGCTGTATTCTCCTCCGCACTTGGCAAGGTAAGGGAAGTGCTTGGCCTTTTGGGTGATTTCTTCTGCCTCAGCAACTGACGTGTGATCTTTCCAGAGCCATGCCTTGGCTGCGAGGTTGTCAGCAAACTGGGGAAGGGATGCAAGGGGTGTGCCGTTCGCGTCAATGGGAAGGGGGGTCGAGCCTGTCGTATCCACTCCGATCCCGACGATATCCTCCGGCTTGATCCCCTGCGATTTCGCCATCTCCACTGCTTGGCGAACCACTTGCTTGAACCCGATCAAGTAGTCATTCGGTTCTTGCCGAGCCAAATGGGGGTCGTGGGGATCGAGGAGAACGCCAGATTCGCCACTTGGGTAGCCACAAACAGCCTTTCCTGCTTCACTGCCGTCTTCCAGTCCGACGATAAGGGCTCGAACACTGTTTGTCCCATAGTCGACGCCCAGAGCATATTTCTGAGAATTACCCACGGATTCTAGCCTACCGGAGAAGAGGGTTTCATTCAAGAGAGGGTTGATCTGATACCCTAGTAGGGTATAATCGAGGGAGAATGGATGAAAAGACGAAGGTGAGCACAGATCGTCGCCTTGCCCGGGTTGAAGGGCAGGTGGCAGGTTTGCGCCGGATGGTGGCTGAAGATCGCTATTGCATCGACATCCTGACCCAACTGGCGGCAGTCCGTTCTGCCCTCGACCAAGTGGGAGCTGAACTCGTTACGAGCCATGTCCAGACCTGCGTTCTGGGACACTCGGCTGGTAAGGGTCACGCTTGCGCCCAAGCCATGACAGAGGAAGACTTGATCGACGAGGTTCGAACTGCCTTGTCTCGCCTCATCCGTTCTTAAACCTAAAACAGAATAATACCCCCTAGGAGTAATCATGCAAACCACCCTAAAAATCGAAGGAATGTCTTGTCAAAACTGCGTCCGCCATGCCAGAGAGGCCCTTCTTGCCGTCGAGGGAGTCACGGAGGCTGAGGTCACCCTCACGCCTGGCCAAGCCATCGTGACTCACGAGGATGCCATAGAGAGCGAAGCCCTGATGCAGGCAATTGAAGCAGAGGGATACCAGCCCAGCCTCGCCTAAGCTCCTATGTCAGTCAGTCCCCAAGAAGTGGTGCTCGAAGTCGACGGGATGGTCTGTGCCGCCTGTGTCAGAAGGGTGGAGAAGACCCTCGCGAAGCAGCCAGGCGTTGCCAGTGCCCAGGTGAACTTTGCGACCCAAACCGCCCTCGTTACCCTTGAACCAGGACAAAGCCCAGAGGCGATCGCCCAAAGTGTGACGGCATCCGGCTACGCAGCCAAGGTGCATGATCCGGAGAGATCGCAGGAGAGAGAGGACGAAGCAGAAAAGCAGTGGGTGAAGCAAAGGCGGGAGTTCCTCGGGGCTCTGGCCCTGACCCTTCCCATCGCAGCGGTTTCCATGATTTGGCATCATCGCGCAGATTGGGTGAACCTTCTCCTGGGTCTGGCAACTCTACCAGTCGTCTTTTGGTATGGGCGCAGATTTCTGGTTGACGCATGGTCTGCGGCAAAAAAACGAACCGCCACCATGGATACCCTCGTCGCCTTGGGAATCCTTGCTGCCTACGGGGTCAGTACTTACGGACTCATCGCATTTTGGGGTTCATCGAACCCTCATGCCTTGAGTGAGCATGTTTATTTCGAAACTGCCGCTGTGATTGTCACCCTGATCCTGATGGGGAAAGTCCTGGAATCTGGGGCAAAGAAGAAGATGTCCCAGGCGGTGGGCCAACTGCTCAACTTAGTCCCAGCGAAGGTGAGAGTCGTCTTGCCTGATGGGAGCGAGGAGGAGATATCCCTCAACCAGGTTCGGGTTGGATTTAACCTGCGCCTGAGACCTGGGGAGCGGGTCGCAGTGGATGGTGAGGTTTTGGAAGGTGTCTCCCATCTCGACGAGTCTCTGGTGACGGGTGAGCCTTTTCCCGTGATCAAAACAGTCGGGTCAAAGGTTACGGCTGGCACTTTGAACCAAGAGGGAAGTCTGGTTTATGTCGCGAAGCTTGTGGGGAAGGATACTCTCCTGGCCCAGATCTCGGATGCTGTCCAGAAGGCACAAGGGAGCAAGCCTCCTGTGCAGAGGATCGTTGATCGCGTGAGTGCTTGGTTTGTCCCAATCGTTGTAGCGATAGCCGCGGCGACTCTCGTCGGATCTCTCCTGACTGGTCTGGCAGGTGATCAAGCCGTGCTCCGCGCAGTGGCAGTCCTTGTGATCGCTTGTCCCTGCGCTTTGGGGCTTGCGACTCCGACTGCCTTGGTGGTCGGATTAGGCGTTGCCGCACGTCGCGGAGTCCTGATCAAGGATGCTTCCGCCCTGGAGGTGGCGGCGCGCGTCGAGTCTATTAGCTTCGACAAGACCGGTACATTAACCGAAGGCAAGCCTCAGGTGATCTCAGTTGAGCCAGATTCTCACTTTCTGCCCCTTGCTGCTTCCTTGGCAAAGGGAAGCGAACATCCCCTTTCGCTCGCGATTTTCCGGGCGGCAGAGGGAGTGCAACTGCCAGAAGTGACCGACTTTGTCTCTCACCCAGGAAAAGGGGTCGAAGGGAAGGTCGGTGGCCAGAGACTGACCCTGGGTTCTCCGGTGTGGGCGCGTGAAAGAGGCCTTGAACTACCGACCTCAACCCATCCTGGCCACACGATGGTCGTCTTGAGTAGCGATGAAGAGATCCTAGCGATCATCTCGCTCTCTGACGTGGTGCGAAAGGAAGCCTCTTCCGTGGTCAGGGAGCTTCATGAGCTTGGCTACTCGACCAGCCTCCTTTCCGGTGACAACCAGACGGTGGCAGACAAGGTGGGAGGCAGTCTCGGGATCAGGGTGGTTTTGGGAGGTTTGCTCCCAACCGAGAAGCTCGGGGTGATCCGCCACCAGCAGCTCAGTCATAAGGTCGCAATGGTGGGGGATGGGGTAAACGATGCTCCTGCTCTGGCCCAGGCTGATCTCGGTATCGCCATGGGCTCTGGTTCTGGCATTGCACATGAGGCAGCAGCCATGACCCTGATACGAGGCAACCTCGGAGGAATCCCTTCGGCACTCGGTCTGGCCAAGGCGACCGTAGGCAAAATCTACCAGAACCTCTTTTGGGCATTTATCTATAACGTTGTGATGATCCCCTTGGCGGTGGCTGGGCTTCTCAACCCGATGCTCGCGTCATTGGCAATGGCCCTTTCCAGCGTCTCAGTCGTGAGCAACTCTTTATTGCTCTTCCGTTATAAGTGGAAAGAGGTGTCAGCGTCGCCGCCGCCCTCCGCCCGAGCCACCCAGTAGGCCACCGAGCAAGCCGCGAACCAACTGATTTCCGATTTGGCGCCCGACGGAACTACCAGCCGCGCGAACTGTGCTCTTAACCACTGATTCAACGATTCCTTCTCTCCTGCCTCCTCCTCCGAGGAGTCCACCAAGAAGTCCGCCTCCGGCTGGTTCCTGTTGTCGACTGGCTTTCTCAGCTGCTTCTTGTTGGGCCTGAGCTCTGGCTTGGGCTTCTGCTTCGGCCTGGGCCTGGGCTGTTGATTGGGCTGCTTTGGTGAGGATTTCGTAAGCCGATTCCCGGTCGATCTCGCGGTCGTAGTGGGCTCCGACCGGCGAGGTATTCCTCACCATCTGTCTCTCTTCAGGCGTGGCAGGGCCAAGGCGACTCATCGGAGGTCGAATTTTCGTTCGCTGCACGATGTTGGGAGTGCCTTTTGGGTCGAGCGTTGAAACGAGAGCCTCCCCGACGCCAAGCTCCAGGATTGCCTCGGTCGAATCGAATGCAGGATTTTGACGGAAGGTTTCTGCGGCTGATTTCACTGCCTTTTGGTCGCGGGGAGTGAATGCCCGGAGAGCATGTTGGGCTTTGTTGCTGAGCTGGGCCAGGACTGTTTCCGGAACGTCGAGGGGATTTTGGGTGACGAAGTACACTCCGACCCCTTTCGATCGGATCAGGCGGACGACTTGCTCAACCTTTTGGATCAAGGCTTTGGGAGCGTCGGTGAAGAGGAGGTGGGCTTCGTCGAAGAAGAAGACCAGCTTTGGCTGTGGGAGATCGCCGACCTCTGGGAGTTGCTCAAAGAGTTCGCTGAGCAGCCATAGCAGAAAAGTCGCGTAGAGGCGAGGGCTCTGCATGAGCTTGTCGGCCGCGAGAATGGAAATGTAGCCCTTCCCAGTTGGCGAGACTCTCATGATGTCGGAGAGTTCGAGGGCAGGCTCGGCAAAAAATCTTTCTGCACCCTGCTGTTCCAGAACTAATAATTGGCGTTGAATCGCCCCGATGGAGGCAGAACTCACGAGCCCGTACTCCGTCTTGATGGTCTCAGCATTGTCTGCCACAAACTGCAGCATCGAGCGAAGATCTTTGAGGTCCAGGAGCAAAAGCCCTTCGTCATCGGCGATTTTGAAGGCGATATTGAGAACCCCTTCCTGAGTTTCATTGAGCTCCAGAAGCCTAGCGAGCAACAGGGGACCCATTTCGCTGATTGTTGCCCTGAGGCGGTGGCCTTGCTCGCCAAAGACATCCCAAAAGATGACGGGAGAAGCTGAGTAAGTGAGCTCGATCCCGAGTTCCGTGGCCCTCTCTTCGAGCTTTGGTTTTCCTCCTCCCGGCTGAGAAATACCGCTCAGATCCCCCTTGACGTCTGCCATAAAGACTGGCACACCACGCTGGGAGAATTGTTCTGCCATCACCTGGAGAGTCACAGTCTTGCCGGTTCCCGTTGCCCCGGCGATGAGTCCGTGGCGGTTCGCGAGTTGGGGAAGGAGGGTGACAAACTCTTCGGCTTTACCCAAGATGATCGGATCGGTGGTGCTCACAGTAGTCTTATCTTACTCGAAGGGCTTTGACCTAGTCGGAGTCTAGCTGGTTGGTTCGGGGCTATGAGAAAGGCTCTTGTCCTCGTCGCAGACTTGCATTCCCCGGGAAGCTGGGTCACTTCGGGGTGCCTAGAGGAAGGGGGGATTGGAGACGGTCCCCCAGCAAAAACGCTTGACAACCTTCATACCCTCTCTCCATACTGCTGTTTATGCTTACCCCCATTATTGCAGCAGTTATACTGATCCCCCAGGGGAGGGAAGTTTATCTGGCCCAACCGCGTTTGGTAGGGTTACCAGCCGGCGCAGATGGAAGAGCCCCAGCTTTTATCCGAAACCAAGGAGCCAGGGGCAGTTGCACCATGATGGCAGCCGTCGCAGCCCTTGAATATGTGGTCTGGAAAGAGGGACGGGAAGTTGTCGATCTCAGCGAAGAGTTTGTCAACCATATGGGAAAGGCGAACTGGCTCCATGCCAATTGGTCTGATATCGAAAGAGCAGGAGTTCGTGGTCGCGAGAATCAGGTCGGGGGAACCCAGGGAGGAGCCTATTTGAAGACGATGGCAGACGGACTTTCTGTGCCGCTTGAAAGGGATCATCCTTATCGATCTTCCATCACTTACAGTCCTGAAATTACCAACACCTTTTGGAACGATCAATTTAATACAAACACCTATAACCATGATCCAGCGAACCTGCCATTGCGTGCCCTTCAGGCCAGTACGTACTATTTGGCAAAGGGTTTTGTGGAGCTTCCGATGCCAGCGAACCCAGAGGCAGTCGAGAGGGTGCTGGATAGAGGGTATCCGGTCGTCTTTGACTGCAATGTATCGGGGAGCAATGACGCGAACATTTGGCTGCCCCTGACTCCTGCTCAGGTGGCTGGATCTCATGCAATGTTGATCGTGGGATATGATAACAGAGGTGCAAATGACGACTCAAAGTTCTTCTGGGTAAAGAATTCTTGGGGCCCAACCACAGGAAGAGATGGGCTTGTTCGTGTCAGTTACTCTTATTACCGAACTCAAACCTATGCAGCTAATTACATCACAGGTTTTGAGAAGCTTAAGGAGCGGCGTTACGAGCTATTTGGACGTTGGCAACTCGTTTTTAGCGGAACGAGAACTCTGTTAGATGTTTCGCACATTCCTGGTTTGGCTGATTCTGGTTGGGTTTTCTTCAGACGAGCGGATCGAACAGACTTTCGGATTGGCCTTATGGCATTTACACCCGAGACAACGATCACAAGTCGCACAGTGGTGAATCGAGTGAACGGAACGATGAGGGGCCGCGAACTTAACTATTACTATGACTTGCGGAATCGGAATTTTCCTTACGGAGCAAGGCAAACACCTGCGATGCCAAATGGGAGACTGCTCTCGTTTCGCAATGGAAAGTATCTTGTGGGATACCAACAGGCGGGAGAGATCACAACCCCTGTCATCGCTCGACGACTGCAGGATAGTCTTCCTGGCAGAACTCCGAAGCGAGTGAATCAACTCTCCGATACGGTCGGTCGATGGCAAGTCTTGTTTGATGATGCAACTCAGGGGACTTTGACCATTTCGGCAACGAGTAATCCAGCCGAAAATTCTGTGCAACTTACGATCGGTACGACTCAATATCCAGGAGTGGTTCGCTTCGCAAACCCTGGCAGTTCCGTATCTGGTGTCAGGTTCCCTGCTGGTAACTCTCAAATCGTAATGGATTTGCGAAAGGGTGCGAGTTCAGATACCAGAGTTGTGACAAACTTCACGTGGGTCTTTGGTCAAGTGGACGAAAGAAACTTTGCGGGATCGACAAATGCGAACGAGCCATTTGTCGTGACCTATATTGGAAACCTGTAGAGGAAACTTCGGGACTACTTCTTAAGGCAGCGGACAAACTCAGCCACTACCTCATCAAGCATTTCCTCAGTAAGCCGCCCGGTAAATGTGTTTTGTTGAGAAGGGTGGAACGAGGCGAAGAGGGCTAGGTCGCCACACCTACTTTTTGCCCCGTGGGTGAACTTTGGAGCCTTCATCCCCAGGTTTCGATGGAGTTCATTCCAGGCGATGGATCCCAAGGCGAGGGCGGCAGACCATGGGCGGAGGGCGAGGGTTGCTTGGAGGTGTCGCGAACAGGCGCGGATCTCATCAGGCGTGGGTTTGTTGTCTGGCGGGGCACAGTGACAGGTGGCAGTGATCATGACTCGGTACAGCTTGAGTCCGTCGTCTTGGTGGGTGGCAGAGGGTTGATTCGCGAGACCTGCTTTATACAGAGCGCGGTAGAGCCAGTCGCCGCTTCTGTCGCCGGTGAACATGCGACCTGTTCGGTTTGCCCCATGGGCAGCTGGTGCGAGTCCGACGATCAGGCCGGTCGCCTCTGGGTCGCCAAAATTCGGAACTGGGAGTCCCCAGTAAACGTCGGTGAGAAAGGACTTTCTTTTGGTTTGCGCCACTTCCTGGCACCAGTCTCTCAGCCGTGGGCAATCCTCACAGCTTATAATCTGGTTATTCAGGTGTTCGTACTGCGTCATCTGATTCTATTTTGGACAAAGAGCGTGACTCCCAATGCCGATTTACGAATATGAACTCGTTCAGGATGAATGCTTGATGTGCCCGGGACGGTTTGAGGCCCTCCAATCGTTGGGCGACGATCCCTTACTGCATTGTCCTCATTGTGGTTTGCCGTGCAAGAGGGTTGTGAGCCGTGCTGCGATCAAGCTCCGAGGAGAATTGAACTACGAGAAGGCAGCGAAGAAGGGGCTCACCACCTGGAAGCGAACAGGGGAAGGGAAGTGGGAGAAGGTCGCGGGGGAGGGGGTTGATGCCATTGTCGGGAGTGAGGAAGACCTGAAGACGGTGAGGGAGGAGAAGGCATCTTCCCAGGTTTTTGATCTCTCGGAAGATCCTGAATCGTAAGGTTGAGTTTTTCGGCGCGCGCACCCCTGGCCCGCTGCCACACCCGCCCGGCTCCGACCTTGGGTGGTTTCGTTCCCGCCACTCGGCCGGGCCGCCCCCGGGCTGCGCGCCTCCACTGGGCAAAGGAATCCGACCGGAGGAGAATGTGATTCGACTAAACGCTTTAAGAATCAGGGAGGGGCGATTTCTGAGCTTGGCTTCGAATTCGTGAGACTAGGTCTCGACCAATCCCGTAGAAACTGCCATGCCAAAGGTTGCATGGTTTGCTGTTGGGGGAATTCTTGCCGTCCTGTTTGCCACTTTGGGAATCGGAGCTTGGTTCATTTTTGGCTCTGACCTCGGGTTTCGCGCGCCGGAAGTACGGCTTGCTCAGGCCAAAGAATCGGCAAAAAGCGCTGGCTTGCCCCTCACAATGGAAGAAGTTTGGAAGGCGAAAAGTGCTCAAAAGGGGTCGAACGCGGGACCTGGGTTGATGAAACTAATCAAAAACCCTCTGGTTGAGAAGCTGCCAGATAATGTGGTCTCTTCTCGCGGACTCCTTCGCGGCGAAGGAATTGAAAATCCTCGACAGTTCAAGGAAATTTGGGAGGAGGCAAAGAGGCTCAGTGCCATGCAAGTTCTGCACCACCCTGATCTCCACACGGACGATGTCGCCACTAATTTTGAATCGGAAACTGTAAAAAGAATTCTTAGAATTTCTGGCCTGCTTTTCGAAAGAGGGAGGGCCTTGGCCTACACAAGAAGTTTTGAGGAGGCGGAGGCAGATCTAAGGGCTGCTTGGAACCTGATGACTCTTCTTTCGAAAGTTCCTGGGGTTGCCCCAGTGAATCGATCCAGCACGAGAAAAATGTCAATGGCCAGGCGAATCGCCACCATGGCAGATGCCTCGCAAGGGCGTCCAGAAGTCGTGACATTCTTTAAAGAGGTTCTTAAAAAGATGGACGTAGAATTTGCTCCCCGTGAAAGTGTTATCAACTATGCGATTCTTGACTACCAATATGTCATGACCTATCCCTTTGCTGAATCCTTCCGAGAGAATTTAGCAGAGACCGGATTACCCTTTAGGCCAGCTGATAATGGGAGCTTTGAAACTTCGAAAAGAAATAACTACGCGACGTTAGTGCTAAATGTTTACGGCAAAATGTTGCGTCAGCTGGAACAAGAGTCAGACCCGATACGACTGGATGGCTATTTCCAGACATTCTACTCCGATAGTGTGAAGCGGTTCGACCTCGACGATGAGTGGGGGAGGGAACTCGGAATTGCTGAATCCCGAGACGTGCTATTAGACTACCTCGTGACAGAATCCTTTCGACGTGCGTCGATCCTGGGTATGGAACTATTGGAAACCAGACTCAAGACAGGATCGTGGCCTGATGCTGATCAGGTGAAGACCGAGATTGACCTAACAACTGGGAAACGGTTGAAATTCAAAACTGAAGGCAGAGAATTGACAGTTTGGGTGGGAGGTTTTGACCGAACTTGTAATAATGGGTATAGTGGAGACGATAACGAGATGGACAAAGGAGAAGATACTGTCTTGATCCTTAGATCAGCCAAGTAACAAGCAGGGGCAAAGTTTGTTTGGGAGGAGTCGCCCTTAGCGATAAATGTCCGCAATGACAGGGAAGCGCCTCTCTCTTCCCCAGTGGCTTTGCAGGTTGCTCCGAACTTCCTCGATTGGCCTCCAGTTTTCGCCAATGTCTGGATATTGATTCCCCAGAGGAATTGATAGTTCTAACCCTTCACTAAGGTTTATTGTTAGATTCAATGAACTAATGATCCCAGTCTGAACTTGAGCGTTATCGCCGAGTCGTCCCCAGGCTTCTTCAGATTGTGGCCATGGTTGGATAACAACCTGAGGGGATCTTTTCCACCAGAGACTCTTTCTCCCGTTCGTCACAACTTTTGCTCTGAGAGGCATTCGAATCCTGGTTGGAAGAGCCACAGAAAGCGGCTGACCGATGTCGATCGGAAAAGAGTCAAGGGAAGGGGGAAGCGAGTGAAGGCTCGTCGTCCCATCGGGATGAAGAGGATAATGAAATGTTGAAGCCCACTCGGCGGCAGAAGAGGTTGGGGAGAAGACCGGCAAGCCGTACCCTATTCCAAGTGAAAGAAGCTCGGACAAAAACGAATCGGCCGAAGGGGAGGTTCTCATCCATTTGTCGAAGGTTAGATTTACCCATCCGCGTCGCATAGCTTTAACTGGCATCGATTGTTGACTCTGGATGTCAGTGAAGAGAATTGCGCTTTTCTCGCTCGAAGGATGAATAAAAAAGACGGCTTTCTCATCGGGAAGTCGCGCCGGCATATCATCCAGCTTTCGCCGGTAAATGCGCATCAATTGAGACTCGCTTCTTGTACTAACTGGCAGCACCACTGGTTTTCTTGTTTCACGGAAAATCTCAGAAACCAGATCCAGCAAGGCGTCCCCAATCTTGTAGGATGCCACGATCCCGCGATCCTCCCGGATTGCGCCATTTCTTAAGGCGATGGCTACCTGTTGCCAAGGCTTAATGGGGTCTCCCTCAACCAGTTTTTTCAAGATCTCTTCCCCGAGAGGTGACTCAAAGAAGGAAGGATCATCCGTGAATGGAGGATGTGGCAGTTCAATGGTGGAGCTGTCGCTAAGGTTTAATTTTCCCTCCTGATCTCCTCCCAAAATGGTAACAGAAAGGCCATTGACGGTAGGATTTGCAATGATAACGAGCGTTTCAAGGCCCTTAAAGAGTGATATGTCTCTGCGCAAGGAAAGCTGGTAAGCCGACACGAAGGATGTTGGCAAAATTGACTCCAACTGTTGTCCAGTTTGGGAGAGATCTTGGCCGATTTGTAAGATGAGAGACTTGGAAAAGGGGAGAGACTTTTCCCCAGCTTGAGGATTTTCCACCCAGATCGTTCTTCCACTCGAAAGCCAGACCCCAGTAAGATGTTCGTGAATATGAGGCGCTACGCGACTTCTTAGAATCTTTGTGAAAGATAGGGAATCGGGAGGTGTGAAAGGAGGGCTTTGTTGTGCCCTTAAGAGATCGGCTTTGACGATTTGGATCAACTCACTCGTATCATCTGGCAAGCGATTCGAGCGAACCCACTCTTGCACCGCTTTTCGAATATCCTCCTTGTTTAACTTGTCCTGCTGAACTGCCGACTTCACAAAACGAATAGACTTACTGGTCTCATCGCGTGAAAGGCTGAGACCAAAGGCCATACCAAGCTGCTCGAGCGTAGGCTTCCCAGCGACGATGACTTCCCGTCGGAAATACCCAGGAGGAAGTTCCACGCGATAGCCAGGAACCTGAACAAGTCTTCCAAGCTCCTGAAGATCAGGAGTCTCGCGCTCCAATGCAGTCAGGGAGAATAAAGCACTGAGCATTTGCGGTCAGGGTCGTAGAGGCGCAGGTACGGCGGTCAAGCACTTGCACGTTACTGTGTCGTTAGGGTCTGGGCGGCAACTTGCTTTGCCCTGACATGAGCCGCGACAGCCTGCGTACGTGACTCCTTGGTAAACATAGAAAGTGCCATCGTTGCTACAGGGATTTGAGCAGTTGGCGTCTGATGGGTTGAAAAGCAGAGCTCCTATTGCGAAGAGAGCGAGAAAGATAGTTGTGAGCTTCACTCCTACAGTGTACAGTAAGTTTCAAGAAACGTGGATCAGGCAGGAAAAAAGTTTTCCCCTACCGGACACGCAAATGCAGGGCTTCTCTCGAATCGAGAAAAGCCCTGCTAGATAGGTCTTTGAAGATAAGCAGAAGCTTACTTGACTTCGACTTTGCCGCCTGCTTCTTCCAGCTTCTTCTTCAGATCGTCTGCGTCAGACTTGCTGGTTGCTTCCTTTATTGGCTTGGGAGCTCCGTCAACGAGATCCTTGGCTTCTTTGAGGCCAAGTCCTGTGACTTCGCGCACGACCTTGATGACTTGGAGCTTGTTCGCGCCAGCGTCGGTCAGGATAACGTCAAATTCGGTCTTCTCTTCGACAGGAGCTGCCTCAGCTGCACCACCGCCCATTCCGGCGAACATAGCTGGGTTGAATCCAGCCATTGGGGCAGCGGCGGTGACGCCAAATTTGTCTTCGAGAGCCTTCTTAAGTTCGCTCAGTTCGAGAGCGGTCATGTTGCTGATCTGTTCGACCAGGGTTTCAACGGTGGTTGCCACTTTTTGATATCTCCGTGTTACGATTCGGGGTTTTCGGTCGGGGCCGCTTCTTCGGCGGCGGAAACTTCGGGGGCTGCTTCTTCAGCTGGAGCAGGTTCTGGTTCAGACGGGGCAGATGCGGTTTCGGCCGGAGCTTCTCCTTCGTTCATCTTGTCTGCGACGGCACCGATGACTCGGATTGGGTCTCCGTACAAGGCCTCGATGACTCCCACCAGGTTGGTCAACGGGGCAGCGATGGCTCCAATGACTTGGCTGATGAGGATATCGCGAGGAGGAAGCTTCGACAGAGCATCGACGCCAGCGGCGTCGAGCGGCTTGCCTTGAATCAGACCACCTTTAATGACCAAGTTCTTGTTGGTCTTAGCAAAATCCATAAGGGCTTTCGCGCAATCCGCTTCATTTTCGTAAATGAATGCGATGGCGGTTGGGCCACTGCTCAGATTTTCAGGGATGTTCTGACCGTCTTCGCCGGCTGCGATCTTGAACAGGGTGTTCTTGACAACAGCAACTTCGCCGCCCTTGCTTTTAAGCTCTTTTCGGAGAGCTTGAAGCTGCTTCACAGACATGCCACGGTATTCCGTGAAGAGAACTCCGCGCGAGCGGTTGTACTTCTCTTTCGTCTGTTCGATCGTTTGGGCTTTTGCAGCGGTCGGCATAGTGTTCTTCTTTGCCCTCGCTTTTGGGGGGAAGTTTTGAGTCTTCCTCCAAAAACGATTGCGGGCTCCCACCCAGGATGAGGAGCAGGAGCCCACTATTCTTTAGACCGCTGTCCTGCATGGTGTTATTCTCGCCATGGGGGTGCGATATCAAATCGTGATCTTCTGTTCTACCTCGGTCGGAAATTAAGGTCTTGACCACAAAGGCCACGATCCACCGACTGTCTTCGGGAGAGCACTGGTGTGAGTTATATCTGAAAAGACGACCCACCCATCAGGACTGCGGTAGTCCCCCCAGACAGTTGGGGTCTGGGCCGGTGATAAAAAGTTCGTTTCGAGAATTCTGGTCTCTGTTTGGCGAGATCCGGTAAACCATGAACTCGGGACGGGTTTCACTATTATCCAGCCTGAAGCGCAAGAATCTCCCAAGAGAGGCGATTGGGAGGAAGCACGAGTTGTTGGCCTTACCATGGTGGTTCATTTGAAAAGGAGATTTCTCTGGCAATTTCCGCTTTTGTAGTCACAGGCTCGTTTCACTTGACGTAAACTCTAGTGAAGCGAAGAAAATCGCCGAAGATTTTGCCATGTTCTGGAAGATTGTTTTGCCTATTTTGTCGGGCTTGGTTTCGTTGCTCCCGGTACTCACGATCATCGTAGGTGGGTTC
>JALOLT010000003.1 GCA_025455775.1 Fimbriimonadaceae bacterium | reverse complement strand
CAGCTTGAGATCCTTGGCGATATCCCCAACTTTTGCATCTGCCACCAGGCAAGACACACCCCATTTTTCACAGGCTGAGGCGCAAAGATCTCGTTCCTGCTCTCCCTCTGGTCGCAAGCCATGATTCAGATGGGCTCCCACGACCTCGAAGCCAAGCTCTTGGAGCAAGACCATCAGGCAAGTCGAGTCAGCCCCTCCCGAGTATCCCACCAGAACTCGCCGAGCAGAGCCGAAGAGATTTGAATCAGAAAGGTGGCTTCGAAGCCTCTCACCCATCTGACTCTCCGGTTTCATCGGAACTGAGGCCTCCAAGGCTGATCAAAATTGGGGTCACCCGAGCTCTGCCATGTGGTCATGCCTGGTGCATTGTACGGCTCAGGGATCAGAATAGTCATCCGAGGGTGCTTGTCTTTCTCCGATCTGCTAGGCTCAATGGGCAAACCTGCTCTGAAAGCCCTACAGACCTGAGTCTTATTGCAACAAAATAACAATTATGAAGAAGTGGATGGCTGTGATCGGAACTGCTGTGACTGCGCTCGTAGCTCACATCCCTTGTTGCGGACCATCGCTCTTTTTGGCCTTTGGCGGAGTTGCAGCAGCTGGCTCGTTTCACGAGGCTCTCGAACCTTGGCGACCCTGGTTGCTCGGCTTATCCTTTGTTCAGCTCGGCTTTGCCTTTAGGTTCGCCTATCGCCAGCCAAAGTGCGCGACAGACTGCACCCATAACCACATAGCGGAAAGGCGAACAAGGATTGGGGTGACCTGGGCGATTGCTGCCTTGGTTCTGGCTGTGACCTTCTGGCCCCACCAACATTCTCAGGCCGAGGCAAGCGTTATGGCCAAAAACGAGAACGTGCCCAACGTCTCCGCCCCAACCGCTCTCCCGAGTGGCTTGACAGAAACTCCCCAGTCCAGGCCAGCAAACGCCAGGATTCTCCAAGTGAGCTACAAAGAGATCGACTGTGCAAGCTGTGCCAGAAAGATCAAAAGAGACCTCAGCCAGCTCAAGGGGGTCAGTGACGTCGAGGTTGATATCGCCTCAGCCAAGGCCACGATGGTCGTTTCAAGTACTGATCCAGAAAAGACGAGAGAAGCAGCCCAAACAGCGACAACCGCTGCCAAGGTTACTGCCGTTGCTTTTGTCCCGGCGAACTGACGATCACTTCCCGTAAATGGGGTTGACTTCGTCGTCCTCACCCCAGCATCCTATCGTGCCTTCCAGAAAGCCTGCCGCCACGAGTGCCGCAATGGCTGCGTCGCACAGATCTTTGTAACCCTTGCGCCACCCTGTATCTCCCGCGAGAAGCTGCAAAGGCATCGCCCAGTCAGTGCTCGGTAAGAGGTTTCTTGCAGCGGCAGTTGGAAAGACCTCAATCACCCTTGCCTCTGGGACGAGTTTTTCAATCAGGCGCCAGATCTCAACCGACTGCATCATCCATTCCGGCGGCTCATGTCTGCCCCTGATCCGAGTGAATTGCACTCGGAAGCCATCCCTTACGAGCTCTCGCTCTGCTGCCCTCGTGTCTGGACCTTCGATCAAGGCGCAGCGAGGGCCATCAATCGCCACGACAGAGGGCTTTTGCTCCGCGACCCATGCAGCCAAATCAGATGGACGAGCAAAGTGACGAAGCCCCAGGATTCTTCTTGAATCCGAGTCACCTAGGGCAGCATGGTAGCCCTTCTTAATCCCCCCAACATCGATTCCAATGACCTTAGCCACTTGGGTAGGTCACCTGGGTCAAATCATCGAGTGCGAGGCCATCGAGAACGCGGCAGGTTCCATCAGACCAGGTAATCCTCACAGGAGGAACCGTTCGCTCGAGACCAAGCCCGAAGTGAGCCACAGGCTCCATCTGACACAGGTATCCGCTTCCTCCATCAATAAATCGGAGTTGAGGTCTCTCGGACAAGAGCTCAACTCGACTGGCAACCGCGGGGGCACCGCTTGGCGTCAGAGGTTGAACCCTCACGAAGTGATGTCCCTGGGGGTTGCACGAAAAAAGTCTGTTCCTTTGGGGCATCGATTCCCCGTGGGCGACATAGATCTCCAGCATCCCATCGCCATCCAAATCCCCGACACTTGCCGCAGTCCCTGCCCCATCTGGCAGGAGCAAAGGGCCAGGATCAACCTCTACGAGTTGACCCTCCACGTTCCGAAACAGGCGGTTTGGTTCTTCCATGTTGTTCAAGAACACCTCTTCCCATCCGTCATTGTCGAGATCTGCGACAATGACCGTTCGCGCTTTGCTCGGTCGTTCCCAACTTTCTGGTGCAACGTTAACATAGCGTCCCGCCGCATCCCTCTTCATCAGGCGGTTGGGGCCCTCCCAGTTGGCCCAAAGAAACTCAACCTCGCCATCACGGTCCAAGTCTGCCGCCTGGAGGCCACTTCCGAGGCAAAGAGGATCGTCAAGCCCCAGCACTTCCGCCACTTCTTCGAACTGTCCCCCCCCCATTCCCCGGAAAAACAGATTTGGCCCCCCTTCGTTCAAGACAAAGATGTCAACCGAGTTTTTGCCAAAAAAGTCTTGGCTAATGACGCTCCTGCCCCCCATCACCATCCCGAGTCCTGCGCCTTTTGCTGCCATATTCCGGAACGCACCTGGCCCGCCTCCATTCACAAACAGGAGATTGGGAGCCCCGTAGTTGCAGAGGTACAGACCATATCTCATCGTCCCCAGGGGATCAGTCCAGCAAATGCTGCGTCCCGCTCCCAGGTTGCGATCCGGATGGTCCTCCATCATCTCGCGGAAGACAAGGTTTCCTTCGTTCAAAAACAAACGATCCGGCTCTGTGAGAGGCCCCATGAAGGTGCCTGTATTCAGGATGTAGATATCGGGAAGACCATTCCCGGTCAGATCAGCCGCTGCCACACCGATCCCAGATGAGTCGGAGTCTCTCAGAACTTGGGGGGTGCAATCAGTAAAACCTCCGTCAACCAGCTTGTAGAGGTGGTTCGGGCCTGCCTGGGTCGCAACAAAAATCTCGGATTTCCCATCACCATCGAAGTCCTGTATCGTCACCCCATAGCTTAAGTCGAGGGGGTTCGACTTCAGAAGGTGTGTCTTGTCGATGATTTCCATGCAGAATTCCTATCCTCCTAACCTACCCGTTCTCTGAAGCTTGGTCAAGTGGGTGTCAAGCTTCCTGGGCGATGGATCGCAGGGTTCGAATGAGAAGGTCAATCTCAGCCGGAGACGTGAAGATGTTCGGACTTATTCTCGTCGCTGTGAACTCCGGAGGCTGCATGGATGTTGTGTGAATTCTGGCCTTTTCCCAAAATGAGCGAATGACTTCGAGGTGACTCTTCCCTTTCACCTGGATCAGACCAACAAGGCGGGTGGTCTTCTGATCCGCTCCTCCCAGGACAGTAACCCCAGGAATTTCTTGTGCCTCGGCAACCCATCTTCTTCGAAGGTACTCCAAGCGAGATGCTTTGGCCTCCCAACCAATATGGTGATGGAAGTCGATGGCAGTGGCAAGAGACAGGAGCCTCGCATGGGGCTCACTTCCGACATTCTCAAACTTTTCGATGAATGGATCAAGGCTCTGATCAGCTGGCTGGAGGGGCCAAATCTCTGGAATAAGGTTCGGGCGAACCGTGAGGACTCCAGTTCCGAGAGGTCCATTTAGCCACTTATGAAAGCACGAGCAATAAAGAGGAACTCCTAGCGTGGAGAGGCGGTCGTCCTCGACTCCGAGGCTATGGGCACCATCCACAAAGAGGGGGATTTTGCGACGTGAAAGCTCAGCTTGCAACCGTTGGATCGGGAAGATCAACCCTGAGATATAGGTGATGCGGCAAACGACAACGAGCTTCGTCCTTTCCGTCAGGGCTGCCACGATTTTGGTGATGATTTCATCCGGTTCTGCGAAAGCTGAGATTGGGATGATCCTGCTTCGGATCCCTTCCCTTCTCTCTCGTTGCTCCATCGCCGAGAAGGTGCGAGGATAATCCTGACTCGTCGTGAGGATCTCGTCGCCTGGCTGCATTTTCAGGCCACTGATGATTGTTTGCAGGCCGTGGGTCGCGTTCATCATCAGGGCGGTCTGCTCAGCGGGAGTGTCGAGGAGGTCTGCTACCTTTTGGCGAATCTCCTTTAAGGCTGCCCTTTGGGTTCGCCAAACAACGTAACTTGGCCCAGTGTTGGCCCTGGCCGCTAACTCGACTTCACGCAGGCGGACGGCTTTAGGGGTGGGGGAGAGCCCGGCGTGGTTGAACATCACCAAATCAGGGGAGAATTCAAAGCTCTCCCTTACCATGGCCCAGTAGTCTTCGTCCTCGGCGGCTGCGATTGGGTTGGCAGGCGGCTGAATCGATGCGAATTTTGTCTCGCCACTGGCCCCGATCCGAAGAGTTGCCAGGGCCATCGCTCCTAAAAAATCTCTTCGGCTAAAGTCCATGATTTTCCGTTCCCCCTCAATTCTAGCTTGGTCTCTCGAAGAGGTGAGCTAGATTTGTTTCCATGGAGGGAAATGAGGCTATGGCATTGCGTCTCAAAATCCCCTCCCCCCAGTGTTTTTACCAAGGGTCGAGCTCTGTGCACTTGAGGCAAAATTCCCCGCGCCGCCTGGCCCACGGCCACACCCGACCGGTTCCCGGCTTGAGCAGTTCCGCTCCAAGCACTCGTCCGGTCTGCCCCAGGCGGCCCTGGTTTGCTTTACCCTCTGGAGATCTGATCTGAAAGCTGCCAGGGATTCGTGGGCCAGGCAGGCTGTCAGATTAGTTCCGGTTCCCCCCCATTTTTACTGGGGGGCAAAAGACAGAGGAGGATCTGACCACGATCAAGCCAGACCCTCATTCCAATCAAGCGGTAACGCTCAGTGAGCTCGGCACACTACTCGCGAGGGCAGTCAGCACTCGCGCCACTGTTGGTCCAGGTGCTACCGTCAAACACGTTGGTCTCTGGCATGGTTGGAACCATCCAGATGCCACGGCTTCTCCAGGTATAGATCGTGCAGCGCGGGCCAGTTCCTGAGCCAGGTCGACCGCTGGGGCCGTTGTTGGCTGCATCAGCCGGGCCAGCCGTGAAGAACTTCGCGCTGCTGTCGGTGAAGCCAAGGTTGCCTCCGTCGCGATGGATCGCGCGGAATCGAATCTTGTTGATGAAGTCGCTCGCCTCAAGCGTGGTATAGATGCAGCCCCAGGTTCTGCCGTAGGGGGGCAGGGAGTTGGAGAGCAAGAATTCAACTGTTTGCGACGGAGAACTGACCGATGTTCGGCTGAGGGGGGAAAGAGGGCCGTAAGAGCCGTAGCTGTTATCTCCACTCAGCAGATAGTTGTAGGAATAAGTGTTGGTCATCTCCATTCCTGCTGAAGAGGCGCAGCCGCCACTAAAGGCTCCACGGCGATCCAGCATCGGGCTGCGGAAAATGTCCTTGTTCTTTGCGTAGGTGGACAGCTTCAATCCCCATCCATTCCACTGGTTGCCGGCTGGCGGAACCGGAGTTGTGAAAGGAGTCTGGTTCCCGCTGTTCCAGGGGTCACTCGCACCGGTTGGCACAAAGACATCATCGTAGTCGGCGCTGTAGATTTGGGCCACAGTACCGATCTGTTTCATGTTGCTCAGATCCTGGGTGTTCTTTGCACTCGCCTTGGCTTGAGCGAAGACAGGGAAAAGGATGGCAGCGAGAATCGCGATGATCGCAATGACCACCAAGAGTTCAATCAGAGTAAACGCACGTTTCGTCATAAGGGCAAGTCCTCTCAGACCTGCCCACAGGATGATTTGCTGTCATTAAGAAGGGAATAAGAAAACGTTAGCGTTTGTTTAAGCTTTTGTTCGCCTGTGTCATGGGAGCGGAACCCGACGGCCCCAAAGTCTGGAACGCATGGGCCGGTTGATCCATTTTCCCCTACCTCTACCCCCATTCCCATTTCCGGTAGAAGCTTTTTGTCCTTGTGGAGGGATCTTGCCAAACTTCACGTCGGCTGAGACAGTTCACGCTGACTACACCGCCGCGATTGCGAGAAGTGCGATAAACCCCACTCTCGCAATCGCCATTAGTTCCGTTTGAGGCCGAGGAAGCTGGAGCGAACCAACCCTATTGACGCGCCGCTTGCGCCGCCTGTTGGACAGCAAAGAATGCTGGCTTAGGTTTGAGGTTACGGTCAAAAAGGAGAGGGTAATCAGTCCGGCCGCGGATGGGAAAGCCATTGAGCCAAGACAGTCCGTCGTGGACGCCCCAGAGCGTGACGCGACCAACCTTGTCCCTGTGCTTCAAAAAAAGCTCGAAGGCTTGTCTATAACGCTCACCATGCAGCCTGGCAACATCAGCTGGCAGCCCCTTTGTGTAAGGGTTCATCACTGCCTGCTGCTCTGGCGTCATAGTTGTCCCCCGGGAGAGGTCAGCTCCCTGATACTGGGTGGGAAGCACCCCAATATCAAGTTCTGTGATCATCACCTTCAGCCCAAGGGCGTGAAACTCCTGAATCGCCTTTTCGGTCTGATCCAGGGGCAGATCCATTCGCCAGTGGGCTTGAATTCCAACTGCGTGGATCGGCACCTTCTGGTCGATCAACCTCTTCCGCAACTTTTACAACAACGAAAGGAAGCACTCCGCCCTCGAGGGACAGACCCCCGTTTCCTCTTTCAAGACATCACAAGACAAAATGACGGAGGAGCACTACTCTATAGAGTGAGAAAGAAAAAGGGAGCTGTCCAATCCAGGAAAGCGCGCTACTTGAAGTCGTCCATTGTTTACCTCAGGGCACTTTCTTGAGCACCAGATAGCTATCTCCTCGCGCTACCTGAACCGTGACATGGTCCGTGTCGATGTTGGGTGGTACGGCCACAACTATTGGATCGACAGGAATTCTAAGTTTTGACTTCCGGAACGGAAAACTAAAGACCTCCAACGTAAACGTATTGCTTGCCCACCCACCAGATAGAAGTAAGTTTGAGCCAACACTGTTTGCCTGAATACCTTCAACAAGCAGTACTTTCTTGCCGTTTGGCAAAATCCTTACTGTCCACGTCGCCTCTCCTTCAATCTGCGAACGAAGCACGTAGTGGTCGCGCAACTGTCCGACAAGCAGCCCAGTGCAAATGAGCAAAAGCGCAATCCCGCAAAGAAGCATCCAGCGTTTCTGGTTCATCATTCAGTAGCCAAATATCTCAGTGTCAAGTATAAGTCTCCTGGCCTATGTGGCATGGGAAGAGGTATCGACTCACCAGTCAGCCTCTCCCACTCAACAAGGGCAAATGTTACGCAATTGAACCATAGCGTATGATATGGCCATCCATTGTCAGATGGATCCATCGGCTCTCCCTGCAGTTCACTGAGGTTCAACACTCTTTCGGCATCAGGTTTGTCCCCTCCAAGCAATTCTGCATCTTGAGCTGCTCCATCCTGAAAGTTTCCGTAGGTATGGTGCTCACCTGTATGTCGGTCTCTCACATCCACCCAAGCGTGTCCCGTTGGGTGCACGGGGTTACCCACGTTCATCACGCGAAGCTTTACTTCGTACCTGGGCTGGGACATTTCAAGCAAGAGCGAAACCAGCATCAGGCCATTGGGATCAGCAAATTCCGTCGGGGAGTTGCCGCAATAGACATACCAGTTACCTCCATCCTTGATCGGGTCACGGGTTAGGAATCGCCCCGTTGATGAGTCATAGTAGCGGTGCCCGAGGAGCCGGAGCCCCGTGGCGTCCTCCTGGTAGCCGAAGCCTCCCGCATAGCCGAACGGGCCGCTCCAAGTGCCCGATGAAGCCACGAGATTTCCAAAGGCGTCGTACTGCCGGGATGCCGCCACCGCTTGGCTGGTTCCGCTTTGGGCGTCCGCGTTCTTGAGTCCCGAGTGCAGGAAGGTCGTTACCGCTCCCCTGCGCTCAGAGACACCTGGCGTATAAGTGGCCGCACCATCCGCGAGAACAGGGTCAGTGACATATGCTCCGTCTCGCAAGAATGTACGAGAGGCGGCGTTTGTTGTCGAGCCCACTCTCGTGTCTAGCCCGTTGTAGATATTGGACTGAGAGACTCCAGGTCCCACGATGCTAGTGGCCCGGCTCTCGAAGTCATAGGCTAAGGTCGTGGTTCCCGCCGAAGAAACAACCGAGGTGGTTCGCCCCGCCGCATCGTAGCCGTAGCTCTTGACCACGTTTCCACCAATGGAGACGTTGAGGAGTTTGTCGCCATCGTCATAGGTATAAGCTTCGGTAACTCCATTGACTGTGCGGGTGAGGCGGTTGCCATTCCCGTCGTAGGTGTAAGCCCCGCTGTAACCGGGCCGAGACTCGGAAAGAAGCTGGCCTGCCCCATCGTAGTTGTAGGCCGTGGTCACCCCGTTTACCGTGTGCGCCGTGATCTTAGAGCTTGCGTCGTAGGCATAGCTCTGAGTCCTGAGCGTCGTACCCGATGAGTTCTTCAGAACGATGCTCGTCACCCGGTTTCGGTTGTCGTAGCCGTATTCCTCGTACTGTCCCGAAGAGAACGTCTTACGGGAGGTGCAGCCAAGGGAGTCATAAAGGAAGCCCGTCGTCTCACCAAAACCGTTCGTTTGGCTCATTAGACGACCGCTTGAGGCATTGTAGACCCAGCTTTGGCTCTGGCCCGCTCCAATCTGGCCCGTACGTTGGCCAGCGAGATTATAGGTGTAGTTAAGCGTCCCTTGGGGTTGAACAATCTGGGTGAGCTGAGTAGCTGCATCGTAGACCCAGGTGGTGGTTCCGGTAGCGTCCGCCATGCCCGTCCTGCGTCCAGCGGCATCGTAAGAGAAAGCCGTGTCCGTGCCTGTAGGGTAGTCCACCAGCGTATAACGCCCACCATCATCCTGCCCGTAGTAGATAACCTGAGCAAGTGGGTTTGTGTATGCAGAAGCGTCCCCGTTAGCGTTGTAGCTCCACTGCTCGGTTGAACCATCTGGAAGGTTGAGCGAAGCTACCTCATTCCTGACTGTGTAGGTGAATGTACGGGTCTTGCCTCTCCCGTTCGTAATCGCTGCAACCAGGCCGAGGTTGTTATAGGTATAGCTTTCGGTATCCCCTCGTCCATTGGTCTTACTCAATAGCCATCCCGCATCGTTGTAGCTTGAATAAGTTGTCCGCCCGGCTTGGTCTGAAGCGGAAATGGGCTGATTTGCCCGGTTGTAGGTAACCGTAGCGGTTGCTCCACCTGGTTGGGTGGTGGTAACGACACGACTCCACTCGTCGTAACTGATCCCTGTTTGATTCCCCAACGCATCAGTAACCGTCACCGGACGCGATAACTCGTCGTAAGTCGTGGTGGAAGTTACACCAGAAGGATTAGTGGCCCCGGTCAAATCCCCCCGAAGGTTATAGGTGTATGTGGAAGTTCGACCAAGGGCATCGGCGGATGAGATAACCTGCCCGTATCCATCGTAGCTTCGGGTCACGCTCTGACGACTCAGCGGATCGGTAACACCCGTGACCTTCCCCTGACCGTTGTAGACGTAGGTGGTCGTGTGCCCTAAGGGGCTAACTTTGCTCGTCAGATCGTTCGTGGCATTGTAGGAGTAAGTCCAAGTCTGGTTCAGCGGGTTCTTGGCGGTAAGACGGTTGCCCTTGGCGTCATAAGTGAACTGCCACACTTTCCCGCGCTTATCGGTGAGGCTCGTGAGGTTCCGGTTCGCGTCGTAGACATAGCTCTGAGAGAACCCCGCTTGATCCACCGAACTGGCAACAAGGCCACTCGAATAGTTGTCCGTACGAGTCGTGCCGTTTGGGAACGTGATCGTGGTGGCAGAAGCGGTGTAGGAGTATCCCGTGGTCAGGTTCAACGGATTCGTGAAAGAGAGCATCTTCCCGCTGGAATCGTACGTCCACGACCAGACTTTCCCCCTTAGATCGGTCTCGGTGAGGATGTCATGGGCCGCGTTATACGTAAAGCCCCGCGTGTACAGGGTTCCGTTCAGGGCCGGATAGGTGACCCCAGTAAGTTGGCCAGAAGCGTTGTAGGTGAAGCTCCAGACCCGGTTCGTGGGGTCGGTGACGCTAGAAACCCGGTTGTTTGTATCGTAAGCGAAACTAAGGGCTCTGCCATCGGGAGAAGCGATGGACGTAATCTGCCCCCCAGCGTTCCGGTGCACGCTAACCGAGTTCCCGGCCCGATCTTGAACCGCTGTCAAGAGGCCCGCAGTGTTGAACTGGTACTTGGATTGGTTTTTGAAGGTCAGCGTCCAAGAACCGTTCGTGTTCTTGACTAGGCTGTGGTAACAGCCTGTTGGTGGTGTGAACGTTCCGCTTGACTCAGTGTACGGCACCTGAAGACCGTCGGCCATGCGAATGATAGCCGAAGAGCCTGGCGTGTAGGCAATGGACACGTCGTAGGAGTGGCTCCATCCTTGCCCCAACGCGCCGTTGTAAGTTCCAACGCTGTTGTGATAGAGGGTGAAACCAATGGCGGAATCCCCGCGAGATGACCAACCGACAATGGGAAGGGTGGTGAGCTTGTTTCCTGTGTTGGTGTTGGTTTCTCCTCCAAGGCCGCCGCCTCCCCCAGAAGGTGCTCCTCCACCACCTGGTACGGTACCACCACCTGAGCCAGAACCTCCCGATGGTCCACCACTTTCACCCGGTGCGGCACCCCCGCTACCCGAACCGCCTCCACCTTGAACCTGCCCGCGGAGGAGAGGAACGAGCCCGGCGGGGTCGAGGCTTGCGTAAACCTCTCCCCGCTGCACAGCCTGATCAATCTCACGGGAGAACTCGGCGCTTTCTAGGTCGCGTTGGAGTCTCGGTGTCCACCAGCTTGACCGTAAGGCGTCCCGGCGCGGGTTGTCACCACGGAACACCTTCGTCGGACGCTCGGTGAAGTGAGGTGCCCGTCCCCTCAGAATCTGAGAACCGAGTTCCACCGCTCCAAGAGTCAGGGCGTTCAATCCCGCCGCCGACGCGCTGTAGGTCATCGTCCCGGCCATAAACAGTGACAGGGCACGGAACGTACGGGAACGGGAAAGAGCGGTGAGCGACATAGGGGAACTCCTCGGATTCTCTCATTATAGGGAACCTCGCCCGTAAATATGCGAGCGAGGTTCAATAAAGTAATGCCTACTTTGCCTAACCGTATCTTTTCCCAGGCGTGGCCTGAGTGCGGCGGATTTTGTCGTCCGTAAACTCTCGCCCTGTTTTACGCGGCTTCGGCTCTTGGTTTGGTCGAGGTGCCTCTTTCGAGGTGTCTGGTTTGTGTTTGTCTTTCTCCATGAGAATCTCCTTTTCGGGGTTGAAAAGCCCCAATGTGTTCTTCTGGAAAAGGAGAAGCTCCACCTTCATGAGTTCGATACTGGACGCGAGGGACGCTTTTGAGTCTGCTACGCGACCTAAACGACATTTTGAGAGGTGTTCAGCAGGGATCGGGCCGCGTAAACACTTCGTAAACTGTTGACGGTAGCTCCCCATCGGTGAACCTATTCCTACCGTTCCTAGTCATCCGCGAAGGGGTCAACCTCGGCCTCTTCAAACAGACCAGGCGGGACGGGTTCATAGATGCTGAGAGGATCGGTGGCCCGGATCGAAGCGAGAGAAGCCCGGACCGCTTCCGCCCCTTGGGTTTGGAGAAGCTCGTTCCAGTCTTTCCCAGCGTTTGGCCGATGCCTGGAGCAACAGGCCCCAAACGCTTGGAGTTCGCCCCCCATCCGTTCGGCGGCATCATCCCCCGCCTGATCGGCGACTTGCGAGCACACCAAGACATGGGTGACACTTTGTTGATTGCTGGAGGTAAGGGGGCTTCCCGATTCGCTCCGCTCATTTCCCTCGCAGACTCGGCGGGATTTCGCTCCGCTCAACTTCTCGGCACATCTACCAAGAAAATGGGACCGTCTCAAAACGGGCAGCCCCCTCTGAGGTTTCCAAGGACGCTGTCCGATCACGCCCAGGGGACCTTTCCTCCAAGTCTCCACTTCGAACTCACCTGCCCCGCCGAGGCGCAGCCCCGAAGCACAAGCTGAGGGGAGGGCGTGGCCTCGGGGAGGCGGGGTAGGCAACTTACAAGAGAAAGAGGCAGCCCCAACTTAAAGATTTTTGGTGGAGGTAAGGGGGGTTCCCGATTCGCTCCGCTCATTTCCCTCGCAGACTCGGCGGGATTTCGCTCCGCTCAACTTCTCGCCCCAACCTCCTAAACCTAAAATGGGATCACCAAAGAGTGACCCCATTTTAAGATTTTTGGTGGAGGTAAGGGGGCTCGAACCCCTGACCTCTTGCATGCCATGCAAGCGCTCTCCCAGCTGAGCTATACCCCCACGCGGAGTTCACCAGGCTAGAAACCGGGTGACTGGAACAAACAGTAAACCAGAAACGCCCACCCCTCCGCAAGGGTCCCGGCCACAGGCCACCCTCAGGAAGCCTCCGGAACATCCGATCCTTTCTCTTCCGGTAGGGTCACCTGGCCCACCCTCCTTCCCTTCCAAGTCGCACCACCACCAGCCCCCAGGCGACTATAAGCCGATTCCAACACTGTGTGAGCCGCCATCACGAGGGTCAATGGAAACAGAGGCAAGGTCCACAATGGATGACCAGCAAACAAACCACTCATGAGCCGGGAAAAGAGCAAAGCAATAATCAACACTGCACCCTCGGAGCCCCAAGGGAGCAACCACCCAATGCTCACGAACAAAAACAACAAAGCCAGCCCCCAGGAACCCAAAAGCGAGCCTGTGATCTCAAAGGAGTTCTTTTTCATGCCTTCGTGGGCTGCTTCAAGGTTTTCGTACATCTGCACTCCCAAAAACCCACTGATATCCACGACTTCGACCGGAACCCCCTTTTGGGCGAGCCAGCGACCCATTGCCACATCCTCCAAAACTGCCCCCTTGACCGCTTCATTCGGGAGCAAATCAAGATAGCTCGTCGATCGCCACAAAACAAATTGGCCATTCGTAAAGCGAGGATGATTCCACCGATTCTGGGGAAGGCGACAGATCAAACCAAAGGGACAAGTCGCGAGCAGGATCCAGGGCACCCAACTCATATAAACCGGCTCGAGCCCTCTTCCCGGCAACATTTTGGTGAAACCTGTAATGACAGGCTTGGACGTACCGATCTCGGCAATTAAGGACTCTAAAGCACCCCGAAATCCTGGCCGTGGCCTGGTATCGGCATCCAGAAAAACCCACCAGACATCATCTCTGGCCTGAGTTGCCAAACTTTGCCCCAAACGGTGGCATGCATTGTTCTTGCCAGTCCACCCTTTCGGCAGATCATCACCCTCGATGACACTTGCCCCAAGGGAACGAGCAATTTCCCCTGTCTTGTCGCTAGAATGATCATTATAAACGTAAACCCCATCCACCTCACCGACAAGCGATGGCAAGAGTGTCGCCAGATTCTTCTCTTCATCCCGTGCTGGGATCAAAGCGCAAATCTTGATCCCAGATGCCTTTTTGCCACTCGGGCGCCGCATCAAAAGCCCGTTCAGCAGCGATATTCCCGCCAGAGTGCAGTAAAAAATGGTGAGAAACGTCAGCATAATGGGCAAATTCCAGTTTAACCTTTCCTTGTTTCCCGCCGGTCGCTCGATTTACCTGGGATGGTTTATTGGCTTGATCATTTTCTCCATGGTCGGCACAACCATCACCCAACTCACCAGGCTCAGTCCTGGCCCAATTCCCCAGATCGTCGGGGCACTTACCATCATGCTCGGGGTCTGTGTTGTACTGCACAGTCTCGCAAATCTGGTTGGATGGACCGTTGCCGGACGGGCCGGGCTTCTGGTCCTCGCTACTGGAACTTTCTTCGAGCTCTTAGGGCTTTACACGAGCTTTCCTTTTGGACGTTATGTCTACACAGGCAACTGGTGGCCGAGCATCTCCATTCCCGAGAGTCACACCTTCCCGGTTCTCTTGCCCTTTGCTTGGTTTTTAATCGCGGGTGGCTCCTTCCTTGCTCTTCGTCGATTCCTGCCCGATCTGCTCGCCGTGCCTGCGGCAAGTTTGCTTGCCGCTCTCATCGACTGGCCGATGGAACCAGTGATGGTAGATCTCTTGCGCTACTGGCGTTGGTTGGATCGGGGGCCGCTCTTCGGAGTTCCCCTCACCAACTTCACCGGTTGGGTTTTGACCGCCTTTCTTGCAAGCTGGATTCTGAGTTCCCACATTCCGCGAGGTTTTGAACCCCAAGGGGTTGCCGTACGAGCGATGAAAGAGTGCAGAACGGCTCTCGGCTGGTTTTGTCTCTTCGTAGTTGTGCAGAACTGTTTCTTGCCAGAGTTCAATCTCGGAGCGTTTCTCGCCTCCCTTGCACTCGGCATTGCCCTTCTTTGGCCAGAAAAGGCCTTGGTACACGCCGACGATGAACCAGTTCCATCGGTAGGATTAAGGAGTTAATGAGGAAATCCTTTATTGTTATTGGCGCAGGCCTGGGTGGCTTGGCGACGGCTCTTCGCCTAGCCCACCGAGGACATCAAGTGACTGTCTTAGAAAAGACAGACCAGGTTGGAGGACGCAATCGGGAGCATCGTCTAAATGACTGCCACTTTGATGGGGGGCCAAGCCTGATGATGATGCTTGATCCTTTCCGGAAGCTGTATCGCGACGTCGGAGAACGAATGGAGGATCATCTTCAAATCTCACTTTGCGATCCCAGTTACCGTGTTTTCTTTGCCGACAAGTCTCGGATCGACGGGACACCAAACGTGGCCCTTATGCTTGAACAAATCGAGCGACTTTGTGGTCCAGCAGAGGCGGCAAAGTATCCCCAGTTTCTGGGAGAATTGGCAAAACTTTACCACGTTGCCATCCCTCACTTTGTCCGCAACAACTTCCCCAACCCTTGGAGCTACGCAAGTCCAGCCCAGCTTCAGCGAGTCTTATCCACTCGGATGCTCGGTAACTTAAGTAAGAAGGTTGCCCGTACCTTTAAAGACGAGAGGCTCCAGATGCTCTTCAGTTTCCAAACGATGTACTTAGGGTTATCTCCTTACGATTCACCCTGGGTTTATGGCACGCTCACCTATATGGAGTATGGAGAAGGCATCTGGTATCCCCAGGGAGGCTTGCCAGCAATCAGCCAAAGCGTGGCTCGTTTGGCAGAAGAGCGAGGAGCCACTATTCGCTTAAATGCCCCTGTCCAGCGAGTCGATGGCAAATCCGTTGTGCTTGAGAGCGGCGAGACCTTGAGTGGTGATATCATCATTAGCAACAGCGACCTTCCCTATACTGAGAGGGCCTTAGAGAACAAAACCCCTAAATCTTTCAAGTACTCCTGTAGCGCTTATGTCATGTACATAGACTATCAAGGCACCCTTCCTGAGATGCTCCATCACAATGTGTTTTTTGGGAAAGACTTTAGAGGAAATCTTAACTCGCTCTTTCACGAGCTAAAAACACCAGAAGATCCAGCTTTCTACGCCTGTATCTCAAAACGTTCCCAAGCGGACAGGGCTCCGAGTGGACACGAAAATCTCTTCATTCTGGTTCCCTGCCCCAACCTAGACTTGCCCTGGGATGCTGAGACCGAAAGAATTACTCAAAACGCAGTCTTTGATCGATTGTCTTCCGAGGTCGGGTTTGAGAGAAGTCGTATCCGTGGCCTTGAGAGCAGAACCCCGCTCGATTGGCGAAACGAACTCAATTTGGAAAGAGGAGCAGCTTTTGGGATTAGTGCCGAGTTTATCCAATCTGCATTCTTCAGACCAGATAACCGGAGCAAATATAACAAGTCTCTCTACCACGTAGGAGCCAGTACCAGACCTGGGAACGGCCTGCCTATGGTTTTAATATCCGCCGAACTAATCGAGGAGCGGCTTATTCGAGAAGGAGTGATTGCGGACACCTACGTCCTCACCCCGAGCACTTCTTTCCATCCTTTAAAGGAGAAGGCTCCATGATAGGCAATGAGTCTTCTGCGGGCTTTGCCAGAGCTGCCAGCCTTTATCAGCTACCGCAAGAAGAGGGGCTAATCGGCCGCATGGTGGGTGCTATGATCCGCCGCTCTGTTCGCAAAGGTTTTCATAACGTTTACTGGAATCCACCAACCTATCCTGTAACGCCTCCGATTCTTTTCTTTTGCACTCACCATGGATGGTACGACGGATACCTCATGTATCATGTCGTCACAAAATTGCAGTGCCGTAGTCTCGATTGGATCCAAGAGTTTGACGCCTTTCCCCTCTTTTCTAAAGTTGGTGGAATGCCTTATCGATTAGGTGATCCTCTTGGCCGTGCCCAAACGATACGGAGGACGATTCATTTGATGAAAAACGAATCACGAAGCTTGATACTCTTCCCAGAAGGCATACTCCACTATCCACCAGAGGTGCTCCCTTTCGGAGATACCTTTGCTTTCTTAAAAAGAAAAGTCCCTCGGCTCCAGCTTCTGCCAGTGGCAATTTCTTACCAATCGTCTCTCCAAGAGCGACCAGAGGCCTTCATCAGGTTTGGTCAACCTTTATCAGCACCTGACTCTCTCTGCGAACTAGGCAGGGAGAAACTACAAGGCCTTCTTGATGGTCTGAACAACGATATACGAGCTGGGACGGGACGTTTCGAACTCCTTGCCAAAGGTACACCCTCCATCAACGAGTCGCTAGGCTTTAACCGAAAATCAACGGGGGCTCAGACTTAAAATGTACGCTACGTCTGAGGATTATGGAGTATGTGAAGATCTCCATCGCAAGCATGGGACAACCTACTACTTTGCGACTAAACGATTTCCGCGAGAAATCCAAGCAGCAACCCATGCTGTTTATGGGTTCGTAAGAGTTCCGGACGAGTGGGTTGACAATCCCGGAGAGATGTCGCTTTCCGATAGGCGTGGGGCCCTGCAAGACTGGAGAAACCAACTCCGTTCTGGTGTGGAAGGCGTGGCACCTCGTCACCCAGTAATGAGAGCCTTTTGTGATACCCTTACTAAGTTTCAAATTCCTCTGGAGGAAGCGCTCGTATTCCTCGATGCGATGGAGATGGATCTCACAATTTCTCGATATGAGACGTTTGATGATCTCTTGCAATACACGAGAGGCAGTGCCGCTGCGGTCGGAGTTATGATGCTCTCGGTTCTCCAAAAAGATCCAACAGACGAGCAAATCGTCGCAGCAAAACACCTCGGAGATGCTATGCAGCTTACCAACTTCATGCGCGATGTTGCGGAAGATACTCTTCGGAATCGTATTTATTTACCTCTGGAAGATTTGCGTCGCTATGGTGTTACGGAAGATGACATAACTTCTAAACGCTTCTCCAATTCCTTCTCAAAACTCATGGAGTTTCAGATCTGTCGGACTCGAAAGCTTTATGCAGCTGCCGACCCTGGGATTAGAAGCCTCAATCCCGACGCGAAGCAAGCCGTGCTCCTGGCCAGGATCCTCTACAGCCAAATCCTGGAACAAATCGAAGCTCTTGACTACAATGTCTTTTCAGCGAGGGCGAGAACCACTAAATGGCAAAAGCTCTCTGCCCTTGCAAAAGTGGCCCTCGCCCCAGAGAAGGTACTTGATGAGCTAGGGGCAAGGAGCCTCGCTTGAAACAACTGATCGTAATAGGGGCAGGTCAAGGGGGGCTGAGTGCTGCAATTTACGCGAAGCTCAAAGGCTGGGACGTTCTTGTCTTGGAAGGGCGCGAACAATCGGGAGGCAAGGCAGGCGGCATTGTGCAAGGAGATTATCTCCTTGATCCTGGCCCATCAATCATCATTCTGCCGAGGCTTTATGAAGCAGTTTTTGCTGCAGCAGGCCGCAAGATGTCTGACTACTTAGTCTTCGACAAATTACCAACAATTAGTCGAATCTACTTCGAAGGATCCCCCCCTCTGGATCTGCCAGGCACTCGCGAAGAGTGCCTCAGGACTTTGAAGGAAATTGCTCCGCAAGACTACCGAGGTATCCAAGATCTTCTCAGAAAGCTCGGCTCTGTAGCACCCTTAGTGGACAAAACTGTCTTCAGCCGTCCCTATCTCACATCGAAAGATATGCTCGATCCGGGACTCTTGCAATTTGGGCTAAGATTTAACCCCTTACGGAACTATCGACAGATGGTCGACCGCTGGGTTACTTCTCCTCTTCTGCGTGCCTTCTTTTATGGCTTTCCCAGCTATGGCGGTCAAACCTGGAACTCGAAAGCTCCCGGCGCTTTTTTGATCCCTTACTATATGATCGAGGACGGAGTTTACTTCCCTCGCGGAGGGGTTCGTGCCATCCCAGCTGCCTTTGAAAAGCTCGCCAAAGAGCTCGGTGTTGAATTTCGTTATAACTCAAAGGTGAACGAGGTTCTGGGAAACGAGTCAAAGGCTACAGGCGTTAGACTAACCACCGGTGAGGTGATTTCTGCCCATGCAGTCGTGAGTAATGCTGACAAACTCTCCCTCCTGACCCCGAGGGATGGCGACCCTGGCTGGGAACCAAGCTTTAGCTATTTCACTTGTCATTGGGGGATTAGCAAGACGATCCAAGGCCTTGATCATCATGTTCTTGTGATCCCCAAGAACTTCGAAACAGGCTTTGAAGAACTCTACGATAAGCGCACTTTTCCAACCAATCCTATCGTTTATCTAAACGCAGTTGGAGCCCTCGATCCATTGGCGCAGCCGCCGGGAAAGACTCTCCTTTTTAGCGTCGTCACTGCCCCTGCCGAAGTCAAGGGGATCCACTGGGAAGAGTCGAAGTGGAACTATGTTAAGTCGGTGAAATCCGAGCTCAGGTCAGCCGGAATTGAATGGTGCGAAGACGATGAGGAGTTCCAAAGAATTCAAACACCTTCCACATTTGCCCAACGAGACGGTAACTACCGAGGATCACTCTATGGCCCCGACGAGCCTCACCGACTTATGGGCCTATTTCCTCTTGGAAATCGAGATGCAAAGTGGGACAATTTAACCTTTTGCGGAGGATCTGTCCAGCCAGGAGCAGGTTTACCGATGGTCACCTTAAGCGGTAAATTTGCCGTAGATCTCTTGTCAACGCGATAACTTCTCTGTCCGCAAAAGCTCATCAAAGAACTTGAAAGCATCTGGCAGAGCTTCTGCAACAACCATCAGGTGCTCCGTATTCTCGTACTCGCGGAAAAGACTCTGTGAGTTGAGCCCTGCTGATATTCTCCGGCTCGTACTGAGCAACCCAGGAATCTCATTCTTGCCGACAGCCAAGAAGACAGGTGTCGTATCATTGCCAAGTGCTTGAGTAGCTGGTGCAAAGAGGGCAGCACCTCTTGCCGATAGACCACCGGGACGCATCAAATTCGACACAACTCCCCCTCCCATCGAGTGCCCGATAAGAAAGACCCTTTCCGGCGCCTCTTGCACCAGGCTCGAGAAAAAGGATTGGGCTTCCCTTGCACCATTAGGGCTAGAGAGTGGCGAGATCACAGCCCATCTACGATCCGTCGAGAGCTTACGAACTAAGCCTGCACCATAACTATCAAAAAACATATGTTCCGAACCACCAGCTCCGTGAAGCGCGATGACAAGGGGCGTAGATCGCTTTAAATCTTTAGGAAAAGAAAACCGGAAGGATATTCCGTTACGATTATCGTATAAGTCACCACCTGAGGCGAGGTCCTGCAGCTTTCTCCCGTCCTGTATCCATCGAATCGAACGATAAAACAGAGACGGATCTTGGAATTGCTCTCCTGTACTCGATGAGTGGCGACGGAGGGAGCGTGCATTTGCCTGAATCCCACTGTCAGCAGACTTCTCCCACTCTAAAAGATCCGCCTCGCCTCTCGGATGAATCGCCGAATAGAACGTCCGAGCAGAGCCCCCAATTCTGAGCGAAAATTGTCGGATTGTTACCCCAGGAATGGGAGCAACCACAGAAGAGCCATTGCGAATAAACCCCAACTGGTCGAGTGGGAGAGCTTTCCTGATAACCTTCTCATCAGGCTTAAGCGTTATCGTGTTCCCAGGCGATAGATCCACCTTGGCTGGAATCGAAGAAGGATAGAGCCAGAAAAAGGTAACTGTCACTGGTTGTGTGGGATGAGCCACAATCAGGGGACTGATGCGAATCCCCAGGGCTTGATCCGAACTGACCTCTCGTCCAGTCAAGGCAGACGTCGCCCGATCAAGCGAGGCGCAGACATCCCCAAAGCGACCAGAAAAAAACCCAGTTACTGCTGACGTCAAGTGGTCAACGGCAGCAGAACGAAGAGAGGGCTCGCGTTCTTTCAACCAGGCAGAATCAAGGATCTTTAGCTTTTCGGCCATGTCCAATCGACTTGCTTTCGGCACAGACTCTTCCTGAATCAGGAAAGTAAAGATTGCAGAAGTGATCATCCTTACCGACTCCCTATGAATGACGAAACAACTCAATCCTCGTCGCTTTCGTCAGGTTGGAAGAGGGCAAAGACTGCCCCCCCAGGATCCTTCATAACCACAAAGGAGCCATAGCCTTCAGCAGATTCGAGCGGTACAACAATGTCGCCACCAAGACGAGCTGCTTTCTCCAAACTAGCTGCAACATCTTGCACCACAAAGTAAGGCAGCCAACCACTATAGTTTTCGAGGCCTGGATAACTCTGAATCAACCCCATCACTGCCTCGTCACCCATGAGGGCCGTGAAGTCGTCGTGATCACCCATCTCAGTGCTCTCCCACTCCCAAGTAAAGAGCTGGCCGTAAAAGTCCTTCGCTTTGCGACTGTCACTGGAGTGATGCTCAAACCACCCCATAGCGCCGAATTCTGGTGCCATGGCTCTATCCTAGCACCTTTGCGCGGGAGCTAGTGCGAAAAGAAAGTTCCCCGGACGTTATCTCTCCCATAACCAGCCGTCTTTCCCGAATACTTAGGTCGGTGGTTCGACAAAAACCAAGTGGGCGACCCCAACCTGATAGCATAGATAGCATATGGCAACAGTTGCTGGACACGCCGCCCATACCCAGGCGGATGAACGAAAGGGCCTTCCAGGCGTCATGCCCCGAAAGATCAACGTAACGATGATCGGTGCTGGCAGCTTCTTTACCGCTTCGGTTATGAAGGACGTCATCCTCATCCCCGGAAGCCAGGGGGGAGACCTCCGGATGATCGACATCGATCATCACCGCATGGAATTGAGCAAACAACTCGTAGAAAAGGTGCTCGAAGCAGCCGGTGAAGCTGATAAATGGGTCGTTCGAGCAAGTACAGATCGTCGCGAACTTCTTCCTGGTACTGACTATATTGTCAACGCAATAGAAGTCAGTGGAGTGGAATGTGTGCGCTTCGATAATGATATTCCGCTGGAATACGGAGTTAGCCAAAATATTGGCGATACCATCGGCCCTGGCGGCTTGATGAAGGGGCTTCGAACAATCCCTGTCTGGATTGATATCTTGAAAGATGCTGAAGTTCTTTGCCCAAACGCCTTGGTGCTGAACTACACAAATCCTATGTCTATGTTGTGCCTTGCGAGCGCCAGAGCCTCGTCCATGGAAGTGATTGGCCTTTGCCACTCAGTCCAAGGAACGTCACGAATGCTTGCGGGATTCGCAGGAGTGCCGTACGAGGATGTTCAGTGGAAATGCGCTGGGATTAACCACTTAGCATGGTTCACAGAATTCAACGGCCCAGATGGAGATCTCTATCCAAGTCTCTTTGCCCAAGCAAAAGATCGAACCAGTAAGTTTGCTACAGATGAGCCTGTGAGAAGTGATATGATGCTCCACTTTGGTGCATTTATCACAGAATCAAGTGGACACCTCAGCGAATATCTGCCTTACTACCGAAAGCGCAAAGATTTATTGGAGAAGTACACAGATACAGGCTATCGCGGCGAGGAAAGCTTCTACGCGAACAACTGGCCAAACTGGCGAAAGGGTCAGGATGCAAGCAGAGAAAGGCAGATCAGCGGACAAGAACCGATCCAACTAGAACGTTCATTCGAATATGGCGGTTGGATCATAGAATCCGTCGAGAAAAATGTGCCTATTATGGTTCATGGCAACGTCGCAAACAACAATGGATGTATCGCCAATCTTCCGCAAGACGGCTGCGTCGAGGTGGCCTGTCTGATCAACCACAACCGAGTTCAACCGATACGCTTTGGTCGTCTGCCAAAGCAAATGGCAGCGATTTGTGACTCAAATATGAGGATGTATGATCTCGCGGTCGATAGTGCTCTACACAAGAGCCGCGAAGCCGCTTATCATTCTCTCTACCTCGACCCTCTCACTTCGGCCGTGCTTTGCCCAGCCGAGATCAAGGAAATGGTTGATAAGCTTTTTGCGGCAGAAGAAGCTTTCCTGCCAGGGTTCAAATAAGAAAAAGTTAAGAACGCTGAAGCTCTTGCGGCTGTCGCACTTACGCGACAGCCCTTCCCCCAACTCTTAGCCTAGCGCACGCAAGGCTCGATGACGCGAAGTTGCCCAGTCTCCCCATTAAGCTCTGCCAAACATCCGACGGGAATCGTGAGCTTATCCCTTACATGACCGATGGCCAAGCCACTGCGCCAGTGAGAAGAAGTTGTCTCGTCGTCACTCTTAGTTAGACGAGGAGAAAGAACCAGTTGGTGACTTAGGAAACTATTTCCCATAGGCTGCAGCGACAACTTTCTCAGCTGCTTCCTGCATCGTCGCAGCCCCAAGGATGGGGGACGACGCCAAAAGGGCAAGCCCTTCTTTGGCGGCGGTTCCCTCGACTCTTGCCACGACAGGAACCTTCACGTCCAAGGTGGCAAGTGCTTCAAGAATCCCTTTCGCAACCTCGTCCCCGCGTGTGATCCCGCCAAAAATGTTAATGAGCAAGCCCTTGATATTCTGATCCATCAAGACGAGTTCCACGCAGCTCTTGACTCGTTCCGCTTGCGCTCCGCCTCCGACGTCCAGGAAGTTCGCTGGCTTGCCGCCAGCTTTGGTAACTTCGTCGAGCGAGCACATGACCAAGCCAGCTCCGTTGCCGATGATGCCGATGTCGCCCCCGAGTCGAACATAGGCGATCCCGCGGCGGCTTGCCTCTGCTTCGATTTCGTCCTCGGCTGCATCCTCCTTGGTCGCTTCGTATTGTGGCAGGCGATAGAGCGCGTTCTCATCGATCGAAACCTTCGCGTCTGCCGCCAGGAGTCTGCCGTCTGGCGTCCAGGCACATGGGTTGATCTCGATGAGGTCTGCGTCACTTTCCAGATAGGCCTTCACCAGTGCCTTGATCATCGGAACCATCTGGCGGTGAGCCTGGGACGGAATTTTAGCAGCTGTGATGGCGTTGCGAATTTCGTAGTCGCTGAGTCCCCAAGCAGGGTCAACATGGAGACGGACGATGGCCTCGGGATGCTCTTCCGCGACTTCCTCTATCTCCATTCCGCCTTCCTTGCTGATCATCACGACGAGCTTTTGTTCGGATCGATCCAGGAGGACACTCAGGTAGAACTCTTCGGCGATGTCGATCTGTTCCGCGACCAGGACTTGCTCCACGATCATTCCGTCTGGGTTTTGAATTGAAATGAGCCTCTTGCCGATCAACTCCTTGGTGAAGTCCGAGGCAGCTTGCGAATCGGTAAAGAGCTTAACGCCCCCTGCCTTGCCTCGTCCCCCCATCAAGACTTGCGCCTTGACAACAACCTTGCCCCCGAATTCGTCTGCGATCAGCTTGGCTTCGGCAGGATCCTTGGTCACCCTTCCGCCTGGTACTGCCACCCCAAAGGAGGCCAGGAGATCTTTGGACTGATATTCGTGGAGCTTCATCGTGTTGCTATGTTACCGGCATAGGTTCTTTGCCTAGGGTCTTTACTCCGCCAGTTTGCGCGGCTTCGCCCGCAGCCTCGCCCGCCCGGAATTGCCACCTTGGGAGGTTCCGTTCCGACCACTCATCCGGGCCGCCCTCCGCCGCGCAAACTTTTTCTCCTCCCAACCGAGACGAATTCCCTTAAGAATCGTTAGAATTTTTGAAAGGGGCAAACTTGCCTCTTGCGCTATTCTTTTAACTAAAGGGAACACAAGATGACCACAATTCCGACTCTCGTCTTGCTAGCGTCACTGGGTCAAGCCCAGGCGACTCCTCCCGTCGAGCCCCAGCCGACGCCAGAGATTTCGCGAGAGATCGCCAGAATCCGTCAACTTCCAGACCAATCGAAGCAGTTGGAAGAGTTCCGCAAATTGAAGAAGGTATCGGAAGAAAGGAACGATTCAGTTGGCAAAGCAAGCTGTCAGTTATGGATCGCCTTTATCCTCAGTCGCTTTTCACCAAAAGACTCTCTCAAAGAATATGCTCTGGCGATCGAGTTGTTGACAAATGTAGGGAGCACAGAGTTCCTTGCTTATGCCTACAATAATCGCGGGGTTCAGCTTGCCGATCTAGGACGCCCAAGCGAAGCAATCAGAGACTATGAAGCTGCCCTTAAGTTGAGAGAGAAGCTCGGACAGCCAGATCAGCTTGCCATCACGTACGACGCACTTGGTGCGGCCTACGAGAATCTGGGGGATCATCGAAAGGCCCTCGCTTATTTACAACAAGCACTTGAAATCTGGCAAACCCTCACCAGGCTACGGGAACTTGCTGTCACCTACAACCGCATAGGCCTCGTCCACTACTCCAGCGGAAATCCAGCTCTAGCCATCACCTTTTATGAAAAAGCCTCTCCGATCTTCCAAGCAGAAAAGGATTGGGACTCTCTTGCTGCCCTGTCCTCAAACACCGGACTTGCCTTTATCCAGTTAGGAAAGCTGGATAAAGCCTACGATTCCCTGACGCGCAGCAATGAACTAAGAGTGTCACACGGCGCAGCCCTTTACACTCCCAATGAGTTAACGATTTTTCGAGTTTTCCACTCATTAAACATGGGAACGCTTTTCATAACGATGGGAAATCAACAAGCAGCTCGCGGCCATTTTCTCCAGGCTCTGGAATTTTCCGCACCATTGAATCAACCTAGGCTCAAAGGCGCTGCCTATACGAATCTCGGTGCTCTTTACTTGCGCGAGGGTCAAAACAAGGAGGCGATTGACATGTTCACAAAAGCCTTAGCAGAGGATTTGAAAGTGGGAAATCCGTTGGACCTTTCAATGAGCTACAGCCACCTCGGATCAGCCTATGCTCGATCAGGACAACTAGACAAAGCTCTGGAAAACCATCAGGAAGCTCTCAGACTCGCAGAAGGAACGGCGACTCCCCACTCACTTGCCTTGATTTACAACAATCTTGGCGAATCCTACTACCTTGCACAACAGCCGCAACTATCAAGGGAACATTTTCAAACAGCACTCCGCTACACCCTCGTTGACTCCAGAATCGATCTAAGATCTACCATTCTAAGCAATCTTATGGTGTTAGAATCCGCAGAAGCTCCATCCCTCGCGATTGTTTATGGAAAGAAGAGCGTAGAGGACTTACAAACGATAGGAGGTTCCCTTCTCAGTATGGATCTCGCCGCGCGACGGAAGTACCGGGATTCTGTTTCCAAAACTTACAAGTACCTCTCCTCGCTCCTCATTTCCCAAGGGAGGTTCATGGAAGCAGAGGAAGTCCTGAACCTGCTTAAGGAAGCAGAAAGCGATGCTTTCCAGGATAACCGAGATGCGATCACAGCCCAGAGAATGCTCACAACACTCGAGCTGAGTGAAGGCGAAAGAGATTTCATCACCAACTACATCGGATTCTTCGAAGAAATCGTTAAGATCGACGAAGAACTCCAAACTCTGAATAAAGTAGACCAGAGAACAGAAGCCCAAAACGCCCGCCGGCGAGAGCTCCAAGCAAAGATTACCGACATCAACCAAACAAGAGAAAAGTTCCTTGCAACAGTTTTGGAACAAACAAAGGCGAATCCAGGTACATGGAACCCCAATAATGACATCGCAGCGAGCCGAGCTTTGCAAAGACCTCTGCAAGAACTTCAGCAGAAAGCAGGCCTAAGGGCAGCAGTATTGCGCTACGTTGTAACCGATAACGAAATCACAGTCCTTGTGACGACTAGCAACCTCACAACCTTCGCGAGTTTTGACTTCAAAACCGAAGGGGCTCAGCTCAAGGTTTCGAGTCTCAAAGATCTCAACCAAATGATCTTTGAGTTCCGGACTTCTCTCATCAGTCCAAAGAGCAACCCTCTGCCGAACGCTAAAATCCTCTACGACATCTTGCTCAAGAAAATCGAGAAGGAACTGAAAGACCGCAAGATCGATCTTCTCATCGTCAGCCCCGACGGCTCTTTGCGAAACTTCCCCTTCGCAGCGCTCAGCCGCGATGGCAAGACATGGCTTGGTCACGAGGTCAACATCGCAAACTTCTCGATCCACAGCAGCACAAGATTCGCTGAGTCAGGAGATAAAAACCTCACCACTCAGTTCTTTGGTATGACCGACCCTGCCAGAGTCTCCTTCGTAGGAACAGACTATAGCTTTAGTCCTCTGCCTAATGTGACAAGAGAGGCAGAACTGGTGGCCAGGTTTTCGAAAACAGAAAAGACGCTCAACCAGGCGTTCACCCGTCTCTCCTTGACCGACTATGTTTTAAGTCCAAGTCAAAGGATTCTTCATATTGCCAGTCACTTTGAGAGGGGTCTCAGAGCAGATACTTCCTTCCTTCTTTTAGGAGATAAGACAGTCATAACTCAAAAAGATCTTACGGTTCAAGGGATGAATCTGAAGGATCTTGACCTCCTCGTCCTGAGCGCGTGCGACACAGCAACAGAGCAGCCTCCCAGCCTGCTCGACGTTCAAGGCAGGGCAGCAGAATCCTTCGCCGATGGCCTCCTCGAAGAAGGTGCCAAGACAGTGATCGCGAGTCTTTGGAAAGTCAACGACTCCTCAACCGCTGACTTGATGGGCGAACTCTACAAGCACCTCAGCCAAGGAAAATCCAAGGCAGAAGCTCTCCGCCTCGCGATGAGGGCCACCGCAGGGCTCAAGGATGCCCCGAGCGAGTTCGGACGCTCTGGTGCCCTCGAAGCAGCAGGCCCAACATCCAACCAGTTCCCAGGCAAAAGCCACCCCTACTACTGGGCACCCTTCGTCCTCTACGGGAGTCCTCTATAAAAAGCCCCCCCAAAAGCATGTTAATCTCCTCAGTAAAAATACTGGGGAGAGGGGATTACGGAGAAGGCCACCATCCTCCTACCGACCTTCTGGCACAGAAAAGCTCTGGTAAACCCGGTAGACCTCGAACCCGTGGGCGCCGTAAAAGTCCAGAAGCCCAGTCCAGTCGATGATGCAGCGGCGAACCCCAGCATCACTTAAGCCCTTAAGAGCCCCCCCCAAGATCGCGTGACCCAATTTCTGTCCCCGAACCTTGTTGCTCACCCCGATCGGGCCAAGGCCTCCCCAACCAGTTCCGAGATCATGCTTCCAAACGCACCCCCCAATCGGATGTTTGGTAGTGGCTTCGCTCTGGGTGTAGGCGAATCCCACGATCTCGCCCCCCACATCCAAAACAAAGATATCAGACATCTCCTCTTCCACCAGCACCTTCCTCATCACATCGTAGTGCCACCGTCCTGGGAAGGTTTCCTCAAGATGAGCCTCAAGCCCCTGCACGTCCTCCTCTCGACACCGTCGAACCGAAACGTCCGGTCGCGCCAGGGCATCGAAGACAAAAGTTGGGATCTCGTAGCTGGCCAGATCCCTCATCACGTCGTACTGGTTCCCCTCGCCACCTTCGAACCCAGCCCCTAAAAGGATCTCCCGAAGGTCAGGCATGTCCTCCGGGCATCCAGGGAAGAAGTGGTGATTGTCTGTGCCAAAGCGGATCAGGGTCTTTCCCTTGTCGCGGAGGCCCCTAACGACCTCGCCCAGAGCCCCACTCCCACTGGCAGCATCAGGAGCGACAACCGCCGTGACATAGCCCCAACCAATCTCTGGTCCCTGATACAGTTTGCCAGGGCTTTCCTTTACTGTGATGAACCCTTTCACCTCGTCCCCCTCCATCAGAAGGCAGGAATCCTCGCGCGAAAAGCCGGGAGAGTCTTCTGTGTTGAACTTCAGCAAATCACGAGAGACATGCCACCGGGAGGGGAAGAAGGATTTCCAAACTTCTTCGAGTTGGTCGAAGTCGACATTGTGCCAAGGAGCAAGCTGAATCATGCCCTCATTTTAGCGAGATCAAGGGCCTGGCGTGTCTCATTCAGTCTCCGGAAAAGTTGGGACTCCGAAGTGTTCATCAAGATTTCCAGGGTCGGCGGGCAGAACAAGTGCTCAAAGCTATCGTTCCCTCCCGACCCTGTCCGGCTGAAATGCTTAGCAACTCCTGCTCCCTCGGCGGTGAGAAAGGCACCCATCTGAGGCTTCAGTTCTTTATAGTGTCCGAGGAACCAGGCCCTGCTCTCACTATAAGCCTCCTCGAGCGATGGCGAGGGCCCGTAGTGAAAGGCATCTACGATGATCTCAGCGAGCTTCTCGTAGGCTACGGCGAATTCCTCGCGCAGTGACTTTGCGATCGGCTGAACAGATTGCTTCACGATCCACCTGCTCTTTGCACATAGTTCACGCGCAAGTCAGTGACCAAATTTCGGAGCGTCCTTTGGTCGTCATCTGGGAGTTTGGGAATCACGACATCGGCAAGAGCAGCGGTCAAATCAATCGCGAGCTTCGCCTGAGGCAAATCCTGTTCGGTTTTGCCAGTCATCATGTCTGGCTGGAGACCCAGCTTTTGCCACCCCAAAGCAGCGAAGAATTCGATCATCTGGAAGGCCTGCTCTTCCACATTAATCGGAGACAGCGACCGTGTTGCGTCTTCCATTCTTACACCCTTTGAGACGCCCGAGAAGGCAAAAAGTGAGCGGCAGATAAGGAAAATTCTAGGCCCTTCCAAGAAAGTCCCTGATAAATCATCCGGAGTTCACTCTTCCCTAGTGATGATGCCGAGCCCATAAACCACGAAGTGGGGATAAATCTCCCTGGGTTCATCCCCACTTTTGACTTTCCATCAAAAATCCCACCCTAGAAAGCACTTCTCATGTACCTCTTGAATTGGAACCAACGGCAGCAGAAAATTGAAGCCTCCTTCGGCGGAGTCATTACCATGTCGGAAGCCAGAGTCTTCGCCGACGAACTCCACGAAATCTTGAGCGAAAGGCAAGGCTCACTCTTCAGTGTCTCGCTGGACTATGCCACCACCAGCCGACTCGAAGAAGGGGTCAGAGACATCTTTCAGGCCTGCCGAGAAAGGTGTTGCTTTGCTGGCGCAGCCAAGATCACCTTTGTCACGCGAGACGAGAACGAAGCCCATCGCCTGATCAGCACGAGGCTCCAACAAGTTCTGGATGGGAGCGAGGAGTACGTCGCCTTCGGCCTTGCCGCTTAGTTGGCTGAGTCCTCATCCCGGAGACTCCTCATTCGGCGCGAGGTCAAGAGAAGGGTCACAACCCTAGTTAAACCGCGCCACTCTTCAGCGTCCGAGAGGTCAGCCACCTGAGCCCAGAGAACCAATTGGGTCTCTGGGCTCTGTGCTGCTTGAAGGGCTTGACGAAGCGGAACGGAACGGGAGCGCTTATCATCCCAGACCACGTGTGCTCCCTGCGCGTACCCCTGAAACTGGTGCCCTAACTTCCCGATCTCTACCTGCGCCTTGGCAAACTCGACAGGTGGATCGTCGTCCGAGCGCAACAGGAGGTCAAGGTCGTGGCCCTCGCTGATCAAGGTATCAACCAGGGTCGGAAAGGCGATCAAGCAGCGACGAGTCGCGAAGACATGGAGCTTCCAGCCCAATCGTCGCGATTCTTCCAGCAACTTCAGGAGGGTGGCAATCGAATGATCCTCGCCTCGTTGCCACGGGACGGAATCCAAATCGAGCCGAAGAATGAAGGTCTGGGACACTCTGCCACCGAACTAGACGGTGGCTCGAGTCTTGGCGATAATGCTTTCCAGGAACACAGAGTTGTTAGGCGTTCGCTTCAGCAACTTAATCAAAGAGTCAGCCGCGTCGGTCGTGTCCTTGCTGTTTGCCAACATCCGGTGGAGTTGGTAAACAGCCTCCAGATGCTCTTTGCTAAAGAGGGCTTCCTCGTGCCTGGTACTCGACTTCCTCACATCAATGGCAGGCCAGATTCTTCGCTCTGCCAAATCACGATCCAGCACAATCTCCATGTTGCCAGTTCCCTTAAACTCTTCGAAGATCGCATCATCCATTTTGGATCCCGTATCCACGAGAGCCGTGGCAATGATGGTGAGAGAACCTCCTTCTTCGATGTTTCTGGCTGCGCCAAAGAAGCGACGAGGCCGGTACAGGGCCGCTGGGTCTAAACCGCCCGATAGAGTTCTGCCGCTCGGGTTGATCGTGAGGTTGCTGGCGCGAGAAAGTCTGGTGATCGAGTCGAGCAAGATCACGACATCGTTCCCTGCTTCCACCAACCGCTTAGCTTGTTCCAAACAGAGGTCAGTGACCCTCATGTGGTTCTCGGCTGGTTCGTCAAAAGTTGAACTGATCACCTGGCCTCGCACAAACCTCTTCATGTCAGTGACTTCCTCTGGTCGCTCATCCACAAGCAGAACCATCAGATAGACATCCGGGTGGTTGGTGGCGATAGAGTTGGCGATCGACTTCACGATCGTCGTCTTTCCTGCCTTAGGCGGAGCAACGATCAAGCCTCTCTGACCCATGCCGATCGGGGCGATCAAGTCAATGATTCTGCCGATGATCTTATCTGGCTCGCCTTCTTGGCGCAGTCTCTGGGTCGGGAAGAGGGGGGTCAGTTCGTCAAAGTTTCGTCTGACTTGCATTTCGGGTGAGCCAGTTCCGTGCCCGTTGACACTCTCGACCCTCAGCATGCCGTGGTACTTTTCACCTTCTTTTGGCACGCGAACCAGACCAAAAACAGTGTCGCCAGCTCTGAGTCCAAACTTCTTCACCTGCGATTGAGAAACATAGACGTCCTCGTTCGATGGGTTATAGTTTGGCTTCCGCAGGAAACCCCAGCCGTCAGGCAGGATTTCTAAGATGCCTTTGCGATAAATCGCCCCATCCGGCCCATTCTTCATCTGCAGGAGCTGCTCTATGACTGCCCACCGCTCTTGATCCAGATTGACCTTGACCTTTTTCGCCTCCTTGGCGAGTTCAGTAGCGGTCATTTGGTCGAGGTGATTAAACTCCAACTCCGGAAGCTGTTCCAGATCGCTGGCATCTGCCTCGCGAGGCATTTTTTCACGGTTGCGGCGGCGATTTCGATTTTGGCCACCGTCTGATTTGCGTGGTCGGAAGACGTGAGACATAAAGGTTTTGAGAATCCAGGGTGGCACTGCCAAAGGCGGCCAGGCCAGCATGGCTAAGGAGAAGTTGGAAACGAGGAAGGAAGGCCCTACTCTCGAAGAACTGCAATGAACGGCAAGTTTCGGTACCGCTCTGCGTAATCCAAGCCATATCCTACCACAAAGAGATTTTCGATTTCAAACCCGACGTGCTCAACCGGGACACTGTGCTCTCTCGCCGCTGGCTTGCTTAGCATGGATACAACTCTCAGGCTGGCTGGATGGCGAGTCAGAAGCAGTTGCCGGAGGTGAGACAAGGTGAGGCCAGTATCCACGATGTCTTCGACGATCACCACGTGGGTGCCCTCAATGTTGATGTCGTGGTCTTTCTTGATCTGCACAACCCCAGTCGATGACTTCCCCGACCCGTAACTGGACACCTGGACAAAATCAACCATCACATCGCGTCCCATCGCCCGCGAGAGATCAGCGATAAAAGGGTAGGAGCCTTTCAGCACTCCAAGCAGAACCACTGCTCCGTCAGACGGCAAGTTTTGGTTCAGCTCGTCAGCCAAGGCCCTCACGCGAGCCTGAATCTGGTCTTCTGTAATGATGATATCGAGTGCCATGAGGTTTTTGATCAAAGAGAAACTTCCAGGGTGGCAGTGGAAGTTCTGGTTTCGTGGAGAGTGACCCAGAATGAGCTAAGGTTCTTGTGCTGTTCCAGTTCCGGCTTCAGCAACTCTGCCAAGTAGAAAGCGATGTTTTCTGCTGTCGTGTAGAAGGGAACGACCACCTTTTTCAGGCCCTGAGACTCAAGAAAATCGAGAACCAGCTTGTCCTGGTCATCGACCATGAAGGAGTGATCGAGCTCTTCGATCAGCGGCTTCACTAAGCGGCTCAGGTGGCTGTAATCCATCACCATTCCCTTTTCCGAGACGTGACCCCTGATTCCGACTTCGAGAATATAGGAATGGCCGTGAATGTTCTGGCACCCCCCTTGGTGATAAGGCAGGCGATGCCCCATCTCAAAGCGAAACTCCTTACTGATTGCCACAACCATGAGACACTATTGTGACGCGCCTCTCTGGGTGGGTCTCCGACCAGTCGCGCTCGGACTGAGGTCGGGATGTCAGTGACCCAGTGCCTCTCGTCGCGAAAGAAGAGACTGTGCCGAACGATCCATGGAAAGTGACCAGTTCCTTTCCTGAAGCAGAAGCGTGGCTGAAACTGCACTGATCGCGCCAGCCAGAACAGAAAGTTCACTCGCAGAACCAGGTATATTTTTCCTAGTGGTAGCAACCCTCGTGACACTGCTTCTAAACGGTCAGTCGAACCTGCCTCTCGCCATGCAAGTCGTGAATACCAGTGAAACAGTCAGCTACATGGCTGTGGTTTACACGGTCGAGGAAGCTGCTGCTCTGTTGCGAGGCACTGAGAAACATACTTTCATCGTGCCTTCAGAAAAGTGGTTTGCTGCCAATGCGAAGAATTCCGAAGGCAAACTGGAAGTCCTAACTGATCAAAAGCTCTTTACAAACTTAACCTTGAAGGGAGCTGCAACTCTCCCATCCCGTGGTAATTCCCAAAAAGCAAAGGTTCTTTCGGGAGCAGAGATTGTCCTCGCTCGAACCAGTTCTGGCGATCTGACAGTGGCATCATCAAAAGTTTTCGAAAAGCCGGTCAAGGTGGTGAAGGTAGTGGAGGCCAGAAACGGGCTCGTCCTCTTTCTGCAATAGACCCCTAGCTCTGTGTGTTCTTTGAGGCTTATGAGCTGGGGCAGCCTCAAAGAACACACAACCTTAACTGCGTTGGAGTCGCTGCAAGGTCTCACGGTAGACCCTGGGCCTCCCAACCAAGAGCCTCCCATTAAAACGGACTCAAGGGGCTGGGAGACGCATGATTGCTGTTGTCGAAAAACGGCAGATTCATCGCCTTGGCATACACAATCCCCTTCTGGTACAGGCGACCAGCGCGGGAGTTTAGAGCCTGACCGACCCCGACATGACCTCGCTCAGACTCCACGATCAAAAGGGGCTGGACACTCCCTTTCCAGTGCAAAACAAGCCGGTAAATCACTGCTTGGCCGATCGCCGACAGGGGATAAATCTCGGTCGTCAAAACGAGGGCGTCAATCTCGCGCAAATGCCCTTTGACCGCAGAGCGAAATGGGCCGCTCCCCTCAAATCGAAGAGTCGCCCCGGAGCGCAAGTCGATAAAGAGTCGTTCCACACTCGCAATCGCCCAGATTCCCGCCCCCAAAACCATCAACGAAAAAATCCAGAAAGGGGTCTGCACCAGAAACAGGATCCAAAAGAACGAGGCAAGCCCAAAGCAAAGGCACCCAGCACAAAGGGCGTCGTACCAGAGGGGCGGGCCGAAGATCAGGCGCTTGTTCTCACCGATTAGGCGACCTACCAGCGGCGGCTCTAATCCTGCCCTGCGCCGAGGGGGTCTAAAACCGCCACCACCCTCTGGCCCGCTGGTTTCCGGAATCATCTCGCCCCAAAGCCCTCATTTAAGATCGATTCATAGTCGTGCCCACAACGATCATCCCAACGGACGGCAAAAACGAAGGGCACTTCGTGAGGGTTCACCGCACGGTGCGCCAAGTGGCCAGGAATCGAAAACTCCTCACCTGCCGAAAGAGAGAGACGAGTGACTTCCCCCTCGCGACTCTTAAGCCAAAGCTCACCCCTCCCTGACAAAACCACCATCTCTTCCCCCAACGTTGGATCGACGTGGAAGTGTCCCCTGGTCATAGAAAAATTCCCGGCAAACGTTCCTGGGAAAAGCAAGGTCGTCGCTACATGAAGTCCATTGTCGTCTCTCGCAAGAGCAGTTTCCGTTTGGTAAACAACCCTGTCGTCATCCGGCGAGAGACTTGGAAAGTAAGCAACCAGGGACGAAGCGCGAACTTCCTTCCCCACAACATCTGCCCCAATAAAGGAGCCAGAGGATTCATCGATCTCGAAACCCCAGAGCCTGACCATCGCCTCAAGTTACCTCACGGCTCCCGCGACGAGACTGTCCCATTCCTTACGGGGCAGTCTCAAAAGTGTTAGGCTTCCAAGGACGCAGTCCGATCGCGTCATGGTCAGCTTCCTCCCCAGTCTCCACTTCGAACTCACCTGCCCTGCCTCCCCGAGGCCACGCCCTCCCCTCCGCTTGTGCTTCGGGGCTGCGCCTCGGCGGGGCAGGTGAATTCACAAAAAAAGAAATTTAGCCACTTGGGGGACGGCTCCGAGGCACCCAAAGGCCTTGGTCAGCCTTGCCGACATCCTCCTTCCAAAAAGCGCAAGCCAACCGAAGAGCTACTCCTTGTTCCAAGGCAGCTGATTGAGGATGACTCTCATCGGGCAGAAGCCAGTGAGAGCATCGAGCATCAAGCCGAAGGTGGGCAAGAGCACCAGCAGAATCCAATCCGGATGGACTGTCTTATGCAAAACAAATGAAGTCGCGAGCAGGAGCCCTGCCACCAAGTGAGCTTGGCGATCAAGACTCCCCGGCGCTTTTGGGGATCTCTCCACCTCCAATCCTGCTGCCCGCCAGGCACTCGTGCCGCCGGTCAGGTTATAGAGCTTGGGATGGCTCCCTTGAATCTTGTGGCAAGCCATATCAGAGCGAACACCCCCCTGACAAACCATCACGAGAGTCTCGTTATCGCCGATCCCTTCTATCTGCTTTCCGATGGTTCCGAGCGGTACATTCAAGGCTCCTGGCACATGGCCCCCGGCATACTCCATGGGTGAGCGAACGTCAACAATCCGAATCTGCTCCCCAGCCTCGATTCTCTTCTGAAGCTCCTTTGGCAAAATGTCTTTCTTCATCACTTCTCCAAGCGGTTCTGAATTAGAGAGGCTCTCTTCAGGCAAAAAGGATTCAGGGATATCAAAAAAACCTGAAGGCCATCACAAAGGTCAAGCTGTAAACTGCCGCTGATCGAACACGAGTTCAGAAGCGATCTTCCACGCCTGGCCATCAATCCGGTTCTCTGGCAAGATCTTGCTGAAGTGAACGATGGCACTGGTCAGTCCTGCTTCCCGGCACATCTGCAAAAAGACACTATTGAGCACCACGCGGGCAGCTGGTTTGAGTCCAAAGCTCACGTTCGAGACGCCGAGAGTCGTGTTGACGAGAGGGTACTTCCTCTTGACCTCACGGATCGCATCAATCGTCGCCATTGCAGATTTTCGAAACTCCTCGTCCCCCGATCCAAGCGTAAAGGTCAGACAATCGATGAAGACGTCGTAGTCAGGCAAGCCGTATTCACGGGTGAATTTCAAGATTCGATCGGTGATTTCCACCTTCTTCTCCACTGTCTTTGCCATTCCGAGCTCGTCAATCGTAAGAGCAACCACCGCCGCTCCATACTTCTGGCAAAAACCCAAGACCCTGTGCGTTCTGGCTTCCCCATCTTCAAAGTTGATCGAGTTGACGATTGGCTTCCCTGCCACTGTTTGCAGGGCCTTCTCAATGACCGGAGCCTCGGTTGAGTCGATCATCAGAGGCACCTGAATCTGGCGGTTGTACTCCTTAAGGAGAGTTGTCATATCCCTGACCTCGTCGCGCCCGACGTATGCGGTGCAGACGTCAAGCACGTGGGAGCCTTCTTGCTCCAATTCGCGGGCCAGTTCGGTCAATCCTTCCCAGTTTTCAGCAGCAAGCATCTCGCGAAAGGCCTTGCTGCCGTTTGCGTTGGTCTTTTCCCCGATGATCAGGTAACTGTTGTCCTGGTCGTAGGGCTGGAACTGATAAAGGCTTGAGCATCCGACAAGTTGGACAGCCCTTGCCTTGTCCTCAGAGTCGATGGCGAAGTTAAAACCTTGAAACACAGTCCGAACCTGTTGCCAGTGAGCATTGTTGCCATGCTCTCTCTCGCCGATTCGTTCGGTCACGGCGCGGATGTGAGCCGGGGTGGTGCCACAGCACCCTCCGCAGATGGCAACGCCAAAGTCGCGGACAAAGTGCTCGTGGTGATCAGCAAGCGCTTCCGGCCCAAGGCGATAGACAGCTCTCCCCTTCTCCATCTCAGGGAGTCCAGCGTTCGGCTGAATCGAAAGAGGCCTGGTGGAGTTTTGACCTAAGAATCGAACATGGGGGGTCATCTCGACCGGACCTGTTGCACAATTCATCCCCACAGCCACAACGTCGGGGAAACACTCCACCATGTTCAGGGCTGCTCCTAGCTCGGAGCCGACCAACATCGTGCCAGTTTGCTCCATCGTGACTTGAACAAACAGAGGAACCTTGCGCCCCATCTGATCCATCGCCTCTCTGGCTGCGACGATCCCTGCCTTCACCATCAAAAGGTCTTGAAGGGTTTCGAGCAAAAAGGCATCAGCTCCCCCCTCGAGCAAGGCAGCAAAGCTCAAGCGATAGGTATCAATGAGTGCTTCCCAGTTCGTCTGACCCAAACTGACGAGCTTTGTTCCTGGCCCAAGAGCCCCCACCACGAATCGCGGTCGATCCACCGTCGCGACAGAATCAGCCGCCCGGCGGGCGATTTGAGCAGCGGAAAGGCTGATGTCATAGACCAACTCGGGAGAGTCATACTCCGCCATCACGATCGAGGTCGAACCAAACGTATTGGTCTCCACCATATCGGAACCAGCAAGAAAGTAATTCCGGTGAATCTCTTCAACAACCTCCGGTCTGGTGAGATTAAGAAGCTCGTTGCAGCCATCCAACGGCTTGCCGTCCATTCGTTCGGCGGCGCGGCGCACCGTCTCACTGAACTCAGGGCCGTCGGGAATCACAAAGTCGAGATCTGTCAGGTTTGCTGCCTGAAGTTGGGTTCCCATCGCCCCATCAAAGAACATCACCCTGCGATTGAGGACTTCAAGCAAAGACAGACTCATGCTCCTGATTATTCCTGATCCAATGAAAACTCTCTGGGAGTATCTCTTTCTCCCAAACCAAAGGCCCCTTTTTGGGGTAGACCTTCGATTGGAGTTGAGCGGCTGACCGAAGGGTCGGGCTGCGTTTTTGGACAATGAAAATCGGTTTGTTCATCGCCCTTTTCGGCGATAAATCTTTAGATGACGCCTTGGATATCGTGAAGGATCTTGGAATCCAGTCCGTTGAGATCGGAGCTGGTGCCTATCCGGGAGCCAACCATCTTGACATTCCCCAGCTGCTCGAAAGCAAGAAAGATCGGGATGCTCTGATGAAGAAGATCACCTCCCGCGGCCTTATCCTCAGTGCCCTGAGCTGTCACGGCAACCCTTTGCACCCAGTCAAGGCGATTGCCGAAGATCACCATAACGCATTCGTTAATGCGGTTAAGCTGGCGAGTGCCCTCGACGTGCCGGTCGTGAACGGATTCAGCGGATGCCCGGGAGACAACGCAAGGGCAAAAAATCCCAACTGGGTCACTTGCGCCTGGCCAGACGAGTTTCGCGATGTTCTGGATTGGCAATGGAACCGACGGGTCTTCCCCTACTGGCGACAACAAGCCCAATTCCTAAAAGATCACAAGGTGAAGTTTGCGATTGAAATGCACCCAGGGTTTGTCTGCTATTCCAACGACACTCTCCTCAAACTGCGCAACGGAATCGGCCGCAATGGAGACGCGATCGGAGCCAACTTTGACCCATCCCACCTCTGGTGGCAAGGCATCGACCCGATTGCTGCCGTTCGCGAACTTGGTGATGAAGGAGCTCTTTATCACGTTCACGCCAAGGACACCCGCATCGACCCCTACAATTCAGGGCGCAATGGCAACCTCGATACCAAGAGCTACGGCGACATTCCCAAGAGATCCTGGGTTTTCCGCAGCGTCGGCTATGGCCACGGAATCGAGTGGTGGAAAGACTTCGTCTCGAACCTGCGCATGGTCGGTTACGACTATGTTTTGAGCATCGAACATGAAGACGGTCTGATGAGCTCGATGGAAGGCCTCACCAAAGCACTCGATGTGCTGAAGCAATCTGTCATCCAAGAAGACGCTGGACCTATGTTCTGGGCTCGTGATTAAACGTCAGATAATGTAGACCCCATGCTGACACCTCTTGCCACCCTCCTTCTCCTGACTCCTCAGGCAGAATCCAGGATCCCGAGTGACGAAACCAAGCTCACGTTTGGACAAATTGAGCAGAAGAAGTACGAAACTTTTTCTCAGCTGAAGAGATTCACGGGTCGATACGTTCTGGCCACTCTGCCAGAAGAAGGAGTCGGAGAGAGGCAAGAGGTGTTCCTGACTTTGGGAGAATCAGGGAGAAAATCCCAAATCACTCTCAACGGAAGACTACTGCTCGAATCGGCACGATCGACCAAGAACCGGTGGCTCGTGAGCTACACCGATCGTCAGTACGTCTTCGAAGAACTTGACGAAAAAACTCTAGCCATTGCCCCGTTTGTCCCCCTACGAGTGCAGACAGGATCGATCAACTTTCGGGTCGACGAATCTGGGATGCGCTTTGGGAGTGATCCCGAACCGACCGTTCTCTCGCGAACTGACGAGACGTTGGATTCTCGCAAAGTAACCAAGATTGTGGCAAAAGCTGACAATGCCTCCACTCGGGGCATCGTTGACGTCGTTCAATGGTTTGACCAGGGCACCTGGATCGTCAGGCGATTCGAAATCACTGTCACCGCCCAAGGGAAACAAAGGCTGAAAATCGTCGGCACCCTCCAGGACGCCAATTTCAAGTCGGAAATCTCCGACTCGGCGTTCAACTTGCCAGCCCTGGCGAACGGCTTCCAGAGAGTTCGGCCATAGGTCAGTCTCGGCCAAACTGTTCTGCCTCGGTATACTGAAGAACTGGCTTGGAGGCCTCTCACATTGCAGTCCAGAAACGTCGTGTTCTTGAGCGCAGTCCTTATTTTGGCTGCTCTATCCATTTTCTTCTTCACCAGATCGACCCCCCAATATGGTCTTGACGTCCGCGGGGGTGTGCGACTCACGTTTTCGATGGATACTTCGGAACTGACGCCAGAACAGAAGAGAAATCCTGAGCTTCTGCAATCGAAGACCGTCACCATCCTCGAATCCCGAGCCAGCCGAGCCCTCGGTGTCACAGAAGCAACAGTTCAACCAAAGGGTGAGAACCAAATCATCGTCGAACTCCCTGACTACACCGACGAGGTAAAGGCCAAGGAATCGATGAGCACGACCGCGAAGATTATTGCCTACCACGCGGTGAACGTCACCACTCCCACCGGAGTGAGAAGGTTTACGCCGATCGCGGCAGATCCTGATGGCAGGCCAGAAGTCCACTTCACCTCGATCAGCGATCCTTCGAAAGTCATCACGCCTGAGATGCCGGAATATGCCGAAATCATCGCGGGATGGACGAAAATCATCGAAGGCGAAGAAATCTCCGACGCCCTCGCTCTGATTCAGGGGAACCGGACGATGCCGGAGTTTAAGTGGAACCGAACCGGGCAAGCGAAAATGGAGGCCTGGTCGCGCCAGTCGAACATGACCCAGGAAAACCTCGCCTTCGTTCTCGACGGGCGTGTCCTCAGCATTGCCCCTCTCAGACCAGGGGCAGTTCTCAGTACAGGGGCGTTCATTGAAGGAGACTTTGATCCTGGCTACGTCAATACTCTCACTACTCTCATCAAGTCTGGTTCACTCCCTGTTTCCCTCAAGGTCGAAGCGAGTGAAAAGGTAGACCCAACCATCGGAAGGGCTGCCCTGAATGAGATGATCACAGCTGGCCTCATTTCCCTCGGCATCATCTGCGCCTTTCTCATCGTCTACTACGCCTTCCCGGGAGTCGTCGCTGCGATAGCAATGGTGCTCTACACCATCTTCACGCTGACTGTGATGATGCTGATTGGAGCCACATTTAGCCTGGCAGGAATCGCCGGTCTCATCCTCTCTGCTGCAATGGCAGTAGACGCGAACATTCTCGTCTTCGAACGGGTCAAGGAAGAGCTCCGCCATAACAAAAAGTTGATGACTGCCATCGAGCTTGGCTTTAAGCGAGCCTTTGGTGCGATCGTCGACTCCAACGCCTGTACTATCATCACATCCTTAGTTCTGTTCACTCTCGGGACTGGCCCGGTAAAGGGCTTCGCCTCGACCTTGATCATCGGTGTCTTGATGTCGTTCTTCACGGCAATCATCGTCACCAGAGCTATCCTTATCGGGCTCGTCTCGATCGGAGTCGGCAACCACGAAAAATACTATGCGATGAACCGAAGCTGGTTTGGGGAAAAGCTCGAAAAAGAAGCCGATACCAAGCCACTTCAAATCATCGGAAAGTCAAAGACTTACTTCATTATCTCACTCGTCATAATCGCCCCTGGCCTCGTCGCCCTGGGTATGGGAGGCATCAAGCCGAACGTCGAGTTCCAAGGGGGCTACGAAGTTACCTTGACTCCTCGCGAGGGAACGACGATGAACGCCTTCGCTGTTCGCCAAGCCTTTGAGCAAGCTGGATTCCCTGGAGTCAATACCAAAACCTCAACCGTCAACGGCATCCCCACTGTCTACGCCACAGTGCCGCCAGTTGCTGGCTTCAGCCCAGACAACCAAGAGACCAACCAACGAGTACGCCAGGCTGCTGGAGAAGGCTATGAAGTGAAAGGGATTAGTGCCGTAGGCCCCACGATCCAGCAAGAAACGATCACCAATGCAATTCTCGCTGTAGCCTATAGCGTTGGCCTCATAGTCCTCTACCTCGCCCTTCGCTTCGGCTTTGGCCTGGGTGGGTTCAAGACAGGCCTCAAATTCGGGCTCTCTGCCGTTGCGGCTTTGCTCCATGACGTCGTCTTCGTTGTCGGCTCAGCAGCTCTCCTGGGAATTCTCCTCGGCTGGGAAATCTCCGCCCTCTTTGTCACAGCGATGCTCACTGTCATCGGATTCTCTGTGCACGACACCATCGTCATCTTCGACCGAATTCGCGAGAACTTGAGGCGGGCTCCCGCCGGAGAGACCTTCGAGTTCCTCATCGACAAGTCCGTTACCCAATCTTTCGGAAGGTCGATCAACACCTCGATGACTGCCATCGTGACCTTGGCCATCATGATCTTCTATGGTGCCCCAACGCCGGAACTTAAGTTTATGTGCGCCACGATGCTCCTCGGTATCGTCATCGGAACGTACTCATCCATCTTCAACGCTTCCCCGATCCTCTATCTTTGGGATAAAGCCATCGTGAAGAGCAAGGGAGCCCAGGCCGGACTCATCGAAGAAGCAAGAACTGCAATCCGCATGGCCCAAGAACAGCAGGTCGCTCTGGCAGGGGGTTACGGGGGAGGTTCCCCAGAGACCGTCACCCCGACCGCACCGACTGCCTCCGCCGGAGCTGCTGGTCAGTACGGACAAGTCAGACGCCGCCGATCCGCCGTCGATCAAGCCACCAAAAAGCTCGACGACGAGGATTGATTCCTGCTCAGGGAGAAGAGCGGGGTTGCCTCTCAAGCAACCCCGCTCTTTTTATGTCTCTCACCCGACGAGCCAAGGCACTCTGACCCCCCCTCCCTAAATCCCTTCCCCCCAGGAAGAGGGAAGGGACTTTACCGAAAGCCCCTCGCCCACATATTGTTACGGGAGAGAGGGGTGGGGGAGAGGGGGAAACTCGGTGAAACCGAGCTCAGCGAAAGGGAGACTCTTGAGTCTAAGCCAGCATTTGTTGGATGAGAAAGGCCCCACATCGATGAACTAGGCCCCCCGATCCCTAAATCGGTTCCCCCAACGAGGAGCTAAGGGATCACGTCCTCCACCCTCACTGGCGCAGTCGCAACAACCTTCTCCCCGACCCTGAGCTCTGCCGTCCAGTCTTTGTCGCCGCGGGTCTCGATCAAGAGTCGGCGCTGAGGCCGGAAGATCAGCTGATTCATCCCAGCATTCCCACTGCCAGTCCCATTAAAGATCTCGCGTCCCGAGGTGTCCACCACCCGAACGACAACTTTCTCCTTCGTCTCAGCCTTCAAAAAGTACTGGAGAGCAGTCCCTGGCTGGGTGTTCTGAGCCAGCCAATATCGGTTCCCTTCGTCGCGAATCGCCTGGGAGCGGCCAATATCATAGATCACCTGCGGACGAGCCAGGAAAAAGTCTTTCCGGGCATTGTCGCCCGTATACTGCTCCAAGCCAGAGATGTTTAAGGTCCAGAGGCTCCGGCCGTGAGTCCCGATCACCAGATCGAGCTCCCTGGGGTGGATCACGAGGTCGTCAACCCTGACAGTGGGGAAACCGACATTCTTTTGCAGGCGGAACCAGTTCTCACCGCGGTCCACCGAGCCGTAAAGACCCCGCTCCGTCCCCAAAAAGAGGAGGTCACGGTTCAAACGACCTTCGACGATGACATAAGTGCAGTGATCAACTGGCAGGCCCTGACTGAGCTTCTTCCAAGTCGCGCCACCATCGGTTGTAACGTAAACATAGGGGTTGTAGTCGTTGTTCCTGTGACCGTCAAATGTCGCGTAGGCAGTATTGAGGTCATAGCGGCTCGCCACGACCCGGGAGCACCAAGTGAAAGGCGGAAGATCCGGGATAGATTCGGAAACCTTCTTCCAAGTCTGTCCATCATCCGTAGTGACCCAAACCAAGCCATCGTCGGTTCCAACCCAGATCACCCCCTGTCTCAGAGGCGATTCGCTGATCGTCACAATGGTACAGTGACGCTCGGCGCCAGTGTCCTCCGGCGTGACACCAGCCCTTGGTTGAAGTTTGGCCGGATCATTGGTCGTGAGATCCGGGCTGATCGCTCGCCAGTTATCTCCCCGATCCAGGCTGCGAAACAATCGATTGCCACCAATGTACACGGTGCGAGGATTGTGAGGGCTCAAAACGATTGGGGTCGACCAGTTCCAGCGATACCTTTCTCCTTGGGGAGGTCTGGGCTGAATGAACCGACTCTCGCCTGTTGCGATGTTCAGTCGAACAGCCGACCCTCCCTGGCTCTCGTAGTAAACCGTCCGCCAATCTTCCGGATCTACCTGAACGTGGAAACCGTCACCACCTCCGAGGTTGATCCAATCCCAGAATCCGACCCCGCCCCGGAAGCCCTGGGTGGGCCCTCCCCAGGACTGGTTATCTTGCAAACCACCATAAACCCAGTAGGGCTTGCGCATGTCCAGCGCGATCGCATAAAACTGCCCGATCCGAGGCATATTTAGGTGTTCCCAGGTCAGGCCTCGGTCACGGCTTTGGGCGATCCCACCGTCATTTCCGATCAGAAGGTGGTTAGAATCCTTGGGGTCGATCCAAACCTCATGATGATCCACGTGAATGTTCATCGGCAGGCGTCGGAAAGTTCCACCGCCGTCGTCACTCACGTGGAACTCAACTCCTAGAACATACAACCTCTTTTCGTCGCTCGGGTCGATCAAAGGGGTCGAAAAGTAGAACGGACGGGGATTCAGGCCATTTGCGCGGGTCCAGGTTTCTCCCTTGTCGCGACTCAGGAAAACGCCGCCTCCACTTCGTGCTTCCACGGTAGCCATCCAAAAATTAGGATTTGAACGACTCACGCTCAAGCCGATTCGTCCCAGAGGCGAAGTCGGCAACCCTTTGGAAATTCGCCGGAATGACTTCCCTCCGTCCGTCGTTTTCCAAAGGCTGCTTCCCGGGCCACCACTCGCGAACTGATACGCCTTCCGTTCCCGCTGGTAGAAGGCGACAAGCAAGGTGTTCGGATCCTTCGGATCAAATTGCATGTCGATCACGCCGGTCACATCATCAACTCGCAAAATCTGGTTCCAAGTCTTGCCGCCGTCCGTCGTTTTGTAAAGTCCCCGGTTCGCATTCGCACCCCAGAGGTGCCCAAGTGCCCCGACATAGACTGTGTTTTCGTCACGGGGGTGCAACAAGATCTTGCCAACGTGCTTGGTCTCCTTCAGACCCATGTTCTGCCATGTCGCGCCACCATCCTCCGACTTGTAAATTCCGTCTCCCCAACTGGTACTGTTACGACTGTTTTCTTCCCCCGTCCCAACCCACAGGGTGCGAGGGTTAGATTGCGAAACTGCGACCGCCCCTAAGGCGATTGAACCCTCAAATTGAAAGATCGGATTGAGGGTGATCCCTCCATTCTCCGTCTTCCAGAGCCCGCCGCTTGCTGTCCCGACATAAAAAATCCGAGGCTCATTTTCGTAAACAGCGAGTTGATGGATTCTTCCGCCCATCGTGGTTGGCCCCAGCTCTCTGGCAACCAAAGGTCGGAAAAGATCCGCAGGTGAGAGAGGGCTCGCAACCGGCTGATTTTGGGCAAGCGCAGTCAAAGAGAGGAAAGAAATGGCACCCAATAAGGTAAGGCCCTTCATGTTAGAAAGACTATACGATAAGAAGGGCCAAGACTGCACCCCTCACTTCTTCTGAATTCTCAGGTTATCCCGTCGAGCCATGCGCCAAGCTGACCGGTACTTGGTGTGAACAGTTCGTGCAATCTCCATAATGTCGGGCGACAGCTCCGCCGGAATCTGCTTTTCCGAAAATCCGATGAGATAGCCAGCCTCCTCGGCGAATTTCTTGCTGCGTTCATCGTACTTGCCGTTTGGATAAGCGATCATCGTCACTGGACGGGACAGGTTTTCTTCCAAAGCGAGTTTGGACCTCTTCATTTCGTCTTGAATCTGGGTGTCAGTGAGCTTCCCGAGATCTTTGGGGTGAGTCGCAGTCTGGGATTGAACGTCCACCAGCCCACTGGACTGCAATTCGCGAAGCTGAGCCCACGTCATTTTAGGTCTGTTTTGGCGATTGCCCACGAAATCTGTGTGAACAAAAAGAGTCACTGGAATCCTTTTCTCCCGGAGGATTGGCCAAGCCAAACGATAAAAGCCTTCGTAGTTATCGGCAAAACAGATCGCCACCGCTTTGTCAGAAATCGGAGATAACCCGACAAGGTGTCCATAAACTTGGTCGAGACTCACAAATTTCGCTCCTTGGTTTGTCAACCAATCGATCTGCTGGATGAGCTCTTCTGGGGTGCAATCAAACCAAACGGAATTCTCGTCCCGCTTCTCCACCATATCATGATAAGTGAGGATGACCGTCCGAGTTGGAAGATCCTTCGCCATTGGTCGAAACACTGCCACTGGCTTTGCGGTTCTCGTTTGAGTCGTCGGGGTAGGGTCTGGCACTGGGGCACTGGTAGCTGACTCCCGTACCTGGCACCCCACCAACGAAAGGCAGATTCCAACCGACGCGAAAAAGCGAGTGACCCCTCTCAACCAAGCTGCTTCTCTCATCGCCCCCGGCGCACCTTTACCAATTCCTTAAGGGGCTACAGCCTTGAGTCTTGACCCTGATTCGCCAGAGCCAACAGGCACAAACTAACCCACATTGCCCTCAATTATGGCCATACTTGAAGCCAAATGACGACGCTTGAGACACTGGTCAGAAGCTACTTCTCCGCCTTCAATGCAGGAGATAAAGAGTCGCTCCTCAGCCTTTTGAGCGATGACATCATTCACGACATCAACCAGGGCGATCGCGAGATCGGTAAAGAGCATTTCGCCGCTTTTAGATCTCACATGGACGAATGCTATCTTGAGCAGATTACCGACCTCGTCGTAATGGTGGGGGGTGGACGGGCGACTGCCGAATTCACTTGCTCCGGCACTTACCTCAAGACAGACGGCTCCCTGCCACCTGCCTCTGGCCAAAACTACTCTCTACCCTGTGTCGCGATTTTTGAGGAACGAGAGGGGTTGATCTCCCGGATCACAAGCTACTACAATCTGCGCGACTGGATCTCCATGGTCAGCTCGTAAGGAACTTGGTTCAAAAGAGAAAATGGGGCTATCTCTTTTGAGACAGCCCCATTCTTATCCCGCGACCAGAGAATTTTCTAGGCCTTCTTCGCCCTTCTGCGGCGCGCAACGATCATGCCGAGGCCAGCCAATACCGTCATGGTCATGGGTTCCGGAACAGCGCTGCTATAGTCAGTTCCTGAGTCGCCAGTCACGGTCCAACCAGTGATCAGGTTATCGTTCCCATCGTACAGATTCATCCTTTCCAGGGTGACTGTGTTCTGAAATTCTGCGCTTCCAACCACATCCTGTCCCTCCGGCAGATAAAGGGTGCTTCCACTGTCGAATTGACTGATCAAAGTCAGGATGTGATTGAGGGAACGATCCGCCCCGATCACAAACTTCTTCGTCGTCCAAATCTCGTTTACAATGGTTGTAGATCCATTCGATTGGCGTAAAAAAGCGTCGCTGTCGTCATCGTTTCGCACCAGAAGCGAGATATAAGATTGGTCGCCACTGAGTTGGCCAGAAACTCGATACCAGAAGTCAACCTTCACTGTGCCACTCACGTTACTGAAGTCTCCACCGTAATTGAACTTATCGAAGAACTGGGCTTGACCAACGGATAAGAACCGATCGGGAGTGCCATTCGGATTCACAACCAGATTGCCGCTGCCGCCTGGATCGGGAATTAAATAGGGCTCATTAGCAGAATTATAGAAGGGATTGGATAGCTCTCCTCTCGCCCTCGCTCGGAGCCGTCCATAGCTGGCCGACGCACTCGACTGACCGGAAAAGACGAGCGTCGAGCTATCTCCGTTCGAATTGAGACCCTGGAACGCTCCAGAGCCTGTTTGAGAGACAAATCCGCCAGTCTCCGAGAAGTCGGAGTTCAAAGTGTGGACAGGCCCAAATGTGCCACCTGTATCATTGGTCACGCCAGTAAAGGCGAAAGAGTTCAAGCCGTAAGTAGGCTGTCCTTGGGCGAAGGCCCCTCCCCAAAGAGCAAGAGCTGCGAAAGATGCAAAGAATAATCTCATTAGTGAATCTCCTGAGAGCCACATTATCTTCAACCTGTCATTACAACTCCATTACAAACCAACTCGACCGCTCTAGCGGAGACATAATGTTCCGTGGCGTCGGGGGCGATCGTGGCGGAACTTCAAGTGACACTTCTCCAAAAGCCAGGCATCCATCTGTCTGGAGAGAGCAGATCCATAAGCATGCATAGCTTGGGTCGCGTCTTGCTGTGCATCGTCCTTCACGGAGACTTTAGCGTAAGGCGCGACGCACTTGCCCAACTACTTTGGCCCCTCGAAGACAGAGATACAGCGGCAAATCGACTCAGAGTCTCCCTCAACCGCCTGAAAGCTGTTTTGGGAGATTGCCTGGTCGCGGATCGAAACAGCATTCGCCTCGCCAACTTATCGGTAAGGCTGGATATCTGGGAGATTGAGGCAAGCCTAAGGGAGGCCCTCGACGAAGTGGATCTGGAACGCCAGATGCTGGAACTCACTTCCTTTTCCCCAGCACTAAAAGACCGAGCTTGGCAAGAATTTGCCGACCTCGACCCGGGAGAAACATTCTCCCGTTGGAACGAAACCTGTCGTACCTGCCTTCAGCGCATGACCACCATCGCCAAGGGCGCCAGCGACTGGCCAGCAGTAGAAAAAGTTTGGAAACTCATGCGAGACCGGGGAGACTTTGACGTCACGATCTGCGAGGCGTTCCTGATCAGCAGAGATACCACTGGTTCGCTCAGGGAAGGCCATCGAGAACTCCTCAGACTCGCTCAAACTCACGAACTCAGTCCAGCCAACGAACCACTCAAGGGGCTGAACAAACTCGCCCAAGATCTCAGGGACCAGAGTCAGAAAACCAGACTGCTCAATCCGACTCATTCGCAACTCGTCGGGAATGCTCTCTTTTCGAACCTCTCTGTCTGCGCAACGGACTTCGCAGAGCTCCTTCTGAAGACTGAAGTCGAATACGAACTCCAATCCAAACCCATCGAATATATCAAGATCCTCGAAACCATCGAGGAACAACTCGTCCCAGAGAGCGATACCTGGATCAGACTGCTTCTGGCCCTTCAGGCTGTCAATGGCACCCTCTACAACTACGAAAAGGTTTTCGAAATTTCAGAACGTCTTCTCCAGTGCGAGCTCACTGGCGAACAAGCATCAAAGGCTCTCATGGTCTACTCCTTCAGCCTGTTTCATGTGCGAAGATGGGATGAAGCCCTTGCCGCGGTCCGATTAGGACAAGAAAAGGCAGCCCAGCATGGAGCCATGG
>JALOLT010000155.1 GCA_025455775.1 Fimbriimonadaceae bacterium | reverse complement strand
TTTAGCCTATCTGCTCTTGAGCGGGGTTGGAGTTGAAAGGGGTCACTCCCACAACGATTATCTTCGAGCCAAGCCTTTGCACGACGCTCTGGCGGCTGGATTTCTGAGTGTTGAGGCAGATGTGTTCCTGGTGGAGAACCGACTTTTGGTTGCTCACGAGCGGCGCACCCTCAAACCGGAACGGACCCTTGAGAATCTCTACCTTGCTCCTTTGGCGAAGAGGCTGCGCGAGAACGGAGGCTGGGTTTATCCGGGGGAGCAGAAGTCCCTTTGGGTGCTTATCGATATCAAGGCAGAGGGGGCTGCTGCCTATAGGCAGTTCAAGAAGGAACTTACTGCCTTTCCAGAACTTGCTTGGAACCCTGCCAAACCAGCGATCCGTTTTGTGATCAGTGGGGATCGCCCAATTGACTCTCTGGTGAGCGACGAAGGTCGTTTCGCAGGACTGGATGGACGATGGGGAGATTGGGAAAAGGGATACAGCAAGGAGTTCATGCCTTGGATCAGCGAATCGTGGCGCACGCATTTCTTATGGTTCGGTCGCGGCGACTTCACCGAGGGGCAGAAACTTGAAGAGATGGTGAAGCTGGTTCAGTCTCAAGGGAGAAAGATCCGCTTTTGGGGCTCGCCCGACACTCAGGCGAGTTGGAGGATTCAGTGGCTCGCCGGCGTTGACTGGGTGAACACAGATCAGCCGGATGCTTTTCGGCGGTTTGCTTCTGGCCAGGCGGAGGATACAACAGGGGGCTGAGAGATGATTCGCTCGTCGTGTACCCCGCCTCCCCGAGGCCACGCCCTCTCCTCCGCTTGCGCTCCGGAGCTGCGCCTCGGCGGGGGACGAGCTCAGTTCTGGCCAGTTCCGCGAGCGGCGGTGCCTCTGGCTCGTCAGGTCGAGGGGCTTAACCTGGTGTTGTGCCCAGCGAGGTCTGCGCATTCCCGGGGCGGTGCCCCGATGGAATCGGGGCAAGGGCGTGGCTTCGGGCCGGAATGCGCAGACGAAAACTAATCAACAGCAATATGCACCTCAAAGAGATCGGTAACCCTTGTGGCCTAGTAAGATCAAACAAAGGAACAACTAACACCAAAGTGGCTGTAGTGCCATACCAATATGGTTTCTGTTGTTTCTTTCCTCACTCTTCTCGCCACCACCCCCCTTTTGGCTTCCGTCAACAAGGGAGAAGACACTGTTTCCCTCATCGACCTATCTTCTAAGAAGGAACTCGTAAGACTCCCAACCGGGAGCCATCCCCAGGAAGTGATCTTCGTAGATCAAGGGCGATGGGCGGTCGTCAGTAATATGGGCAAAAGTCCTGCAGAGCCCGGCCGCTCCCTAACGGTCCTGGACGTGGCAGGGCGAAAAGTCGCAAAGACAATTGAACTTGGGGATCACGGAATGCCCCATGGTCTTGTGGCCTTGGATCGCCAGAGAGTCATGCTGACTTCTCACCTAACTGACCACCTGGTGATCGTAAATGTCGGAACAGGTAAGGTCGAGAGGTCGATGGCAAGCGGCGGGAAAGGGACTCACCTCGTGGTTCTGTCGCCAGATAAAAAGCTCGCCTACGCGGCAAATGTCGCCACCAGTAACGTGACAGTCGTTGATGTGGCGAGTGGGAAAGTCTTGGCCACAATTCAAGCCGGTAATCGCGCAGAAGGCATCTCTCTATCGCCCGACGGGAAACTCCTGGCGATTGGAAATGTTGGGGCGAACTCTGTCACTTTGATCAATACCCAGACCAACAAGGTTGACAAGACTCTTGAATCATTGGCGGTTCCGATCCGCACGTTCTTTAGCTCGGATAATCAGAAGCTCTTCGTCGCCTGTGCAGGAAGCGGGGAAATCGCAGTCTTTACCGCAGACGGCTCGAAAAGGCTGGGCCAGATTGATCTACAGGCAGAGAAGGGCTTCAAGCTATGGACCGAGCGTCAGCCGATTCCGATGAACTTCGACCGGCGCGGACGAGAGATCTTTGTCGTCATCGTCAACGCAAATGAGGTCATTAGTTTTGATGAGCAAAGTCTGAAGATCACCAATCGTTGGTCGACTGGCCAGCTTCCGGACGGAATCGCCGTCTACCCTGGCTAGAAAAAACTCTGAACAACGCCCCCCAGCCTTCTTGGCTGTGAGCCTTCCCGTACACTGGGAAACACTAAAAATCGTACCTGAGAAACGTTTCTCAGGTACGATTTTTAGCAATGCTCACCCATCTTCTTGCATCAGTCATTCTGGCCAGTTCCTCAACCGGGCCGATCCGAGTTGAGGTCCGGCAGACCCCCTTGGGCTACCAACTTCTGCGCGGAGGTGAGCCAACCTTTATCAAGGGAGTTGGAGGATTGAACGAGCCTGCTGCTGCTGCCAGGATTGGCGTGAACTCAGCCAGAACCTGGGGAATCGAAAAGTTGGAGCAAGATCTCGATACTGCACAAGCGAACGGCATGACCCTGATGCTCGGAATTTGGCTCGCCCATGGGCACTACGAAGGGGTTGACTACGAGAGTCCAGCCTTTCAAGCCCAGCAAATGAAGGACATCGAGGACATGGTCCGAAGGGCCAAGAATCACCCTGCCCTCCTCTGCTACGCCCTCGGCAATGAGATGGAAATCTTTACCCCGATCGAGAAGCAGGCACCGATCTATCGTCAAGTCGAACGACTGGCCAAGCGCATCAAGGAGCTCGATCCGAATCATCCAGTCACCACCGTCACGGCAGGAATCTCGCCAGAAAAGGCCAAGCTGATTCATGAGTTGTGCCCTTCTCTGGACTTCATCTCCGTCAACGGCTACGAAGGAATGGGAAAAATCGGCTCGATCCTGAGGAAAGGGGGATGGACACGCCCCTTTATGATCACCGAGTTTGGCGCAGAGGGTCAGTGGGAGTCGGAGATGACGACCTGGGGGGCCCCACGCGAACAGAACTCAACCGCAAAAGGGCTACTTTCCGCAAAGAACTACCTAGAAGGAGTACTGGATGAAAGTCGCCAATGCCTGGGAAGCTATGCCTTTCTTTGGTGGCAACGCGAGCAAACAGTGGCCAGTTGGTTCGGAATGCAGCTCCAAACTGGGGAAAAGCTCGAGCAGACAGACCAGATGATCAAGTTTTGGAGCGGGAGGCCTCCCGCCAATCGATGCCCCCAGATCCTCGAAATCGTGAGCGAAGCTGATGGGAAGGAGGTTGTAAAAGGAGCCTTGATCGAAGTTGTCCTCTATGCAACAGATCCCGAACTCGACCCCCTCTCCTACCGATGGGAGCTTCGGCCAGAAAATGAGGGGCTAAAAGAGAGTGAGAAGGCGCAGAACGAGGCGCGAAGAGTCGAAGACGCCTTGCTTGATCGGACGGGTCATCGGATCTCCTTCCGTGCCCCAACAACCCCTGGCGCCTTTAAGCTCTTTGGGTACGTCCGCGACGGCAAGGGCTCTGCCGCCTTCGCCACGATGCCATTCTACGTGAAGCAGTAGATTTTCTCTGAAGAGAGCGCCTAGCGGGACTACTGTTTGGAAATGAACGTACAACCCCTGTAATTTGTTAAGAGGGTTTCTCCGATTCGGTTTAGCCGTTGCCTCAAATTCTTTAACCTACCGCCCTCTAGCAAGAGAAAAGGAAAATCTTGCTGGTTGAATTTGGTCAGGAAGACATGCCAGACTGTTTTGCCCGGGAAGAGAAATAAAATATCTGAAAGCCTGATCCATACCTGGCTACGTAAGGTCTTGCTCCCCTCAGGTGGCTATCCGGCAAAGTTGACGAGCAAAGAAGACATTCTAAGCCTGATTGCGAAGCTGCGCCCGATTCGGGGTCAACACGAACTCATCCGGCTCGGCCCAGATGAAGACGGGGGCTACCTGGTTCCTGATGACCTGGAAGGGATCGTCGCTTGTTTCTCGCCTGGGGTCAACACAGTTTCACGTTTTACACAACCATCTCTCAGTGTCTGCGTATGATCTGGGCTCATTCCCAGCCCTCTTCCCCAAGTTGCCTGTTGAGGTTTTCTACCCCCAACATGTTTTTCACTGTCTCTGGATCTCAAATATCGGCGCGTTAACTTGTTTTCGCTATTGCCATGCACTTCCGCACTTTTGCCAGCGCGTATAAAGTCGAATTTGTTCTCGAAGAGGAAGGGTATGCGAGGTTATCGTATGAATTATTGGCAAATAAATGCAGATATATATAGGACGTTAAGTAGGAAGGTATTCGGTAAGATTTGTTTTAAAAGAGCAATAAATGCAGCGAAGAAACTTAGAAACAAAACCTATCTAACACCAAGAAAATAAAATTATAACATAACCAACCACTGGCACTCATTGAGTGTGTGCTAAGTCAATATTTGATTTTAACAAGACTTCACAACGCATACAACATGCTTAAGCCTTTGTCAACTTACAATAGACAGTCCAC
>JALOLT010000067.1 GCA_025455775.1 Fimbriimonadaceae bacterium | reverse complement strand
CAGGGCTCTTTGCAATCTCGTGTAGAGAGAAGCGAGGCTCCCCATGGGGCCAGCGATGATTGTGACCGTCATAAAGAAGGCGATCAGGCTTCCAGGAGTCGAGACCCCCATCACCACGTTGCGCCCTCCGTACCAAATCACCCCCACCAGCAAGGAGATGAACCCGATTGATGCGACAACCCCCATCGCTGCTTCCCAGACCGAGCTTTGCACCCCAAGTTTGTAAATATTTTCAAATCTCGCTTTCGCCCGGACTTCTTCGTGGGGCTCGCGAGAAAATGCTTTGACCAATCGAATGTTGCTAAGGGCCTCGGAAACCAACCCAACCGCTTCGCTGGTTTGACTCAGAATTAGCTTGTTCAGGTCTCGAAGTTTCCGACCAAAGAAGACGAAAAGGGCGATGACGACCGCGAGCAAGGTCACGACCACCAAGGTCAGTCGCCAATCGATGAAGAGGGCGACACCAATTCCACCGACGAGGGTGAGAACGTTCGGAATCAATTCCACTAGGTCGCTAGTCAGGGTTTGCTGAACCTGGGTTGTGTCGGTGCTAATGCGTGACCCGAGTTCTCCCGAGCGGGTCTTATCAAAAAAACCAACTGGCAAGCGCTCCAAGTGAGAAAAGAGCCGGGAGCGCAGATCCGCCACGATCCGATTCCCTACCTTGCTCACCATGACGTAATGGGAGAACTCGAGGATGCCGGAAACGATGATCAGGCCGAGAACAACAAGGACGACGCTATCGAGGCTAGCGAGCAGCTCGGCCGGGGGCGCCTTCTCTTCGAGGCTCTTGATCACCCGGTCGACCCCCTCTTTGGCAAAGAGGGGCAGGGCCAGTGAGAGACCGGACGCTAGAATCATAAAGATCCCCGCCACGAAGAGTCTGGCCTTGTGGGGTACGACAAGGCGAAGGAGCCTTCTTACCGCCTCGGACTTAACCGGCGGCAGAACCTCATCCACTTCTTTCGAATCGGGAGTGCTAGAGTCGTCCATCTGTCTTTTCTGATTCTACGGAATTTTCACAGGGCTGGCCTTTCATAGCCAGTGCCCTCAGCCCTCACGCCAGATTGAAAAGCTCTTCAATCAGACCCCTCCGATCAGCCACGCTAGAGCAAGCCAAGACTCCCAGAAACTATTGCCCTGGGATAAACGTTATAGGGAGGACAATGAAGAACTGGACCGCTCTCCTAAGTTCCGTTGGAATCGCCCTCGCCGTGGTGGGCTGTTCAGCAGACAATCGGGCCCCCGAATCGTCTGCCACTGCTTCCCAACCTGGCATCGCCATGAGTGCATCGGAGCGCTCGGGCGACATGGCCAAAGAGGGGGCGACCCTCCAAACCGCCTCGATCCAACGTCGTGATATTGTCCGGCGTGGTGAGATTGAGGTACGAGTCCTTGACGCTGCCGCAGCCCAAAAGAAGGCAGAAACGATTATCAAGAGCCTGAATGGCTACACAGAAAGCTCCCGCCTGGATAACAGTCCTGGCACGACCCCCTCTGTGAGTCTGACAGCCAGAGTTCCTGTTGCGAACTTTGACCGACTTACGAGCGATATCAGCGGACTTGGTACAGTTATCGTCACCAGTTCCTCGGCCGAAGACGTGACTCTCCAACTCGTCGATATGGAGGCTCGGCTCCGCACATTGCTCGCGCAGGAAGATGCCTACCGGGCGATCCTCCAGAAAGCCTCGAAGATTGCTGACGTCGTCGCTGTCCAAGAAAAGCTCACAGAAATCCGCCAGGTGATCGAAAGTCTGGATGCTCAGCGGAAGGCAGTTGCCGATATGGCCTCCTACTCGACCCTCGCGATCAGCCTCACCCAGAGGGTGGATGTTACGACAGCACCCAAAGATCCTGACTGGGCGAGAGGCTCCTGGGCTGCGGCAACCGCCGGGCTCGGCTCCTTTTTCCGCGGCTTGGCCCAAGTTGCCATTTGGCTCTTTGTTTGGTCGCCTGTTTGGCTCGGGGCAGCCCTGGTCATCCGCTTCTTAGTGCTTCGAGCCAGGAAGAAGAAGGTTGTCGTCGTCTCGCCTCCCTCTGCTTAGGGATTTTTGGCCATACTGGGGGCGGCACCCATGGATGCACCTGCAAACCCATCTCCGTCCCCTTCTGGCCTTTGGGAAAAACTGATTGTTCCGATCCCGAACCAGGGGCTTCTTGTCTTTGGCGCGGCGGTGGCTCTTCTCTTTGTTTTCCGGTTCGTCTCAGGCCTGCTCGTTGTGCCGCAACAAGTCGTCCTTGTCCTGAGCATCGTGAATACGATCCTCTTCATCTGCATCCCGATCTACGGAATCCTGCACGGAGCAGCCCACCCTTGGAAACCGAGCCAAGCCTTGATCTTTCTGGTCCTAGGGGTGGCAGTGCAAGTTTCGATGGCGTTGGTCTTGCGGGGGATGCCGCGAACTGGCTTACTGCCTGTGCTTTTGAACACCCTCGGCCAAACAGGGCTTTTGCTGTGGTGCATGGGGTTAGGGGCCTTGCTGGCGACACTCATCAAGGATAAGAACATCCTCGTTCCTGCCGCTATCTTCCTGGCTGGGTTCGATGTCTTTCTTGTGACGAACCCCTATCTCTGGGTCGGTCAGGTGCTTTCTGGGAATCAGGAAGTTCTCAAGCAAGTCGCTATGACCGTGCCAACTGCTACTGCCGCTCCGACCGAACCAGCCGCTGCGCCGGTGCAGGCTGGAATTGCAGAAGTCGCCTTTGTCGGGCCTGCGGACTTGCTCTTTGCCGCCTTCTTCCTCACCCTCCTCTTTCGCTTTGCCATGGAGACTAGGAAGACAGGCGCTTGGCTTGGCCCTGCTTTAGTGGTCTACATGGCGATCGTAATGATTACCTTTCTGCCATTGCCTGCTCTGGTACCGATCGGGATCGTGATCCTCTGGTTCAACTGGCGCCAGTTCTCACTCTCGAAAGATGAGAAGCTGATGACGTGGTTCGTCGCGGTTTTGTCCCTTGGCCTAGCTGCCACTGGGATCTTCCTCAGATTAGGTTACAAGCCGCCAGCACGGCCAGCTGACTCTTCGCCGTCGGTCGTCGGCCCAGAGATTCCAGAACCGGCAGACTCGCTTGAGCCACTTCGAGAAGAGACACCCCTGAGGGGATTCCCAGACGATCCGTCAGATAGATGAGATCCTCTGTCGCGACGTTGCCGCCAGCCCCGGGAGCATAAGGGCACCCCCCCAACCCACCGGCGGAAGAGTCAAACTTCCGGTAGCCGCGCTTGATCAACTCGTAGACCCCGGCGACCGCAGTCCCTCTTGTATCGTGCAGGTGCCACGCCAACTTCTCCTTCGGGGCCACTTTCTCGACCTCTTCCGCTACCGCGAGGAGCTCCTGAGGAGTGGCGACCCCGATCGTCTCCCCGAGCGAAACTTCATCGACCCCCATTTCCAGCAGTTCTCGAACAACCGACGCTACATCAGAGGGTCTGACACTGCCAGAAAAAGGGCACTCGACAATGGTGGAAACGTAGGAGCGCACTCGTCCCTGGGGACACTTCTCGCGAAAGACCCTCACCAAGTCGCGGAAGGAGACCAAGGACTCCTCAACCGACATGTTGATGTTTTTTTGGGTAAAGCCAGAACTGGCAGCCGTGAAGAGAGCGATGTGGGAAACAGAGTTCGCCAGAGCAAGATCCAAACCGTTTGCATTGGGAACAAGCACCCAGTGCGTGCCGGCAGATTTCTCCACGAGTTCTAAAAGCTCTGCCGCGTCGGCAAGCTGAGGAACCCACTTGGGGCTGACAAAACTGGTGACTTCGATCTCTCCGAGGCCAGCTTGGGAGAGTTGATTCACAAAGTTTGCTTTGATGTGAGTCTGAACCTGAATCTTCTCGTTTTGGAGTCCATCCCGGGGACCGACCTCGACTAGGGTGATTTTGTCCGTCACTCACTCACCTCAGGGCTGTCACGTCGAGCAAAAACGTGCATAGTTCATTCCGTGTCGAAACATACTGAAAGGCCATCTTGAACCCTTCGTCCGTCGTGATCAACATGTGGTGGCTCGGGCCTTCGAGTACATGATCTTGCGTCACCCGCAAGAGATCGAGTTGAACCATCTCCGCGTGGCGCCTTGTCACGCTGAATCCCCCCTTGACTTCTACCATCGGGTATGTGGACGTGCCGACAATCTCTCGCGTCACCTGAAAGTAAGGGAGGAGCGCGAGGGCTTTCTGAAGGTTTCGCTTGATCTCGGCTCTCCCAAGGGTGCCACTGACTTCAGATGATCTGATCGCACTCTCAATTTTTTGGTGAAACTCCAGATAATCGATTTGGCTTGAAGCCATAGTTTTACTCCTTGGGATCAGCTATGAAGACAAGCAACTGCCCGTCGGAGACCTGCTGCCCGAACTGAACTTCGACTCGTTCGACGATGCCGATAAAGGGAGCGACGAGGGCTTGCTGCATCTTCATCGCCTCGAGCACGACTAGCTTTTCTCCCGCTGCTACCTTCTGCCCTGGGCTAACCAAGACCTCCACTATTTGCCCTGGCATTGGGGCGATGATGTCTCCGGTAGCGTGGTGAATCTTGTGGCTGCCAGTCACGCCAAAACGCTCAATTTCGTAGACCTTCCCTGCATACGAGATTGCCAGAACGTCACCGCGCCGCTTGACGAGGGCAGTTCTCGTCCTCCCATTTTTTGCGACCACAAGTCGATCCACTAAGGGACTGATCCGCAAGCTCGGGTCTTCACCCAATTCCGCCTCGACTCCGTTTACCAGGTACCGCATGCAGTCTTTGCCTCCCGGTAAGCGGCGGCAGCAGCGATGAAGCTCGCAAACAGTTTGGGTGTGTCTTCTGTTTCGGATCGCTCGGGATGCCACTGGACACCCACGATCCAGCGATCGCCTGGATCTTCTAAGGCTTCGATCGTCCCATCCTCGTGGGTGGCAGTGACGACGAGATCCTCCCCGAGGCTCTTGACCGCTTGGTGGTGCCAGCTCCGGCCAGAGGCAGTGTCGGCTCCTATAATTTCTCTTAACTTGGAACCAGTTTTGATCGCGTAGGTTTGCATCGGGTCGCCGCGATGGCGATCCTCTCCCACCAAGTCCGGCAGGTGTTGCTCCAGCGATCCACCGCGGGCAACATTGATGAATTGGCAACCGTAGCAGATCCCGAACACTGGGAGGTCTGGCGAGACAGCCCTCCAGAGACCTAGCTCGGTTTCGGTTCGCTTGGCGAATTCTAGCTCTGCCTCGGGATGAAGACTCTCCCCCCAGAGCGAGGGATCGAGGTCATTGCCGCCTGGGATGAGCCAGCCATCCAGGATCTCAGCCAAGGCGATAGGATCAGAACCAGGCGGAATCAGAACCGGCACCCCGCCTGCGGCAACGACTTGCTCCACGTATTCACGATTCAGAACAAATTTACCGAAGGGGTCACCACTCCGCTCGTTTTTCGCGGTGGTCATCGTGATTCCGATTACAGGTTTTGCCCTCATAGGTTTACAAGTCCTCTAATCCCTTCTACGTTGGCTTTGATCGCGTTGAGGAACTCTGCTCCCCCGACGCCATTGATGAGACGGTGGTCGATAGTAATGCCTATGTTGCAGCTGCGCTGTAAGCGGATTTCGCTTGTGTCTTGAGCTAATCCGTTAAAGGCTTCGCCCAGGAAGATCGTCGCGACGCCAGGCGGCACCACAACTGCCATCGCTTCCCTGATTCCGTAGCCTTGCATATTGGTGATGCTGAGAGTGACGCTTTCGTTGGCTTGATCTTTTCCGGAGCGGGCCAGGGCGATTTTCTCTCGTGCCTGGTTCGCAAAGTCAGTCCAAGACAGTTTGTCGGAATCCTCCACGACTGCCACGACAAGCTCATCTCCAGGCAGAGAAACAGCGATTCCGAGCTGCAGGTGGTCGTAGGTGCGAACCGTGCTGTCCCCCACCAGTGTTGATCTCATGATCGGGTGGTTTTTGGCAGCTTGGGCAACGCAGTAGGCAAAGAGAGTGAAGGTCGAGGGCTGGAAATCCCCCCCATTTTCTTTAATCTCTTGGCGCAACGTCTCGATTTCTCCCCAATTCGCGCAAACAGTCATCATGCCGGGCACCACGAGCTGGGATCCTCGCATCAGGCGGCTTGCGAGCACTCTTTGCTTGCTGGCCAGTGGATTTTCGGAGAATGACTTCCCGGATCCGGTCGCTTTGGGAGCACTCGTGGGAGTTGGGCTTCCGCCAAAGAGATAGGAATCAATATCTTCCGGCATCAGCTTTGACCCAGAAGCGGGAATGGTGGCGAGGACCTCTTCTGAGATGCCTTTTTGCTTGGCATAGGCTCTGGTGCGAGGCGGAATGTCGCGTCGTCTTTCAGTTGATTGGGCCTGACTTTGCCGATTTAGGGCTGGGGTGGGAGTGGGTGCAGCTGGCCCGTGAGAGGAGGATTCTGAAATCTCGTCTTGCGTTTGGAGCACGAGCACATCAGCCCCGATGGGGAGAACCTCGTCAACTTTTGCGAGCCACTCGAGAACCGTGCCTTCGTAGGGGCACTCGACATCCATCACTGCTTTATCCGTCTCCATCTGGTAGATCGGCTCATCGCGCTTCACTTTCTCACCAACTTGTTTCAATAGGGCGACGATCCTCGCTTCCTGCAGGCCTTCACCGATTTGGGGAATCTTGAGTGAGACCCTTTGATCCCCCGCGAGAGCAGGAGCAGCCTCGGCCCCAGGGGATTGTGGTGCATGTGGCTCAGTGGGTGTTTCCTCGTTCGTCTCGATGACCATGATGTCAGCCCCAATCGGCAAAATGTCATCGGGAGATGCGAGCCACTTGACTAACCTGCCGGAATAGGGCGACTCGACGTCCATCACTGCCTTATCCGTCTCCATTTGGTAGATCGGCTCATCTCGCTTAATGAGGTCACCAGGGTTCTTCAAGAAGGCAACAACGCGGGCTTCTTGCAGGCCCTCACCGATTTGGGGAATTTTCAAAGAGACTTCAGGCATCTTCGCACCAAGAGTTGTAGAAGTTTGGCACAGGCAGAGCCATGGTGAGGTACCGGGCGGCAAGGGACTTGGTATGATCTGGCTTGCCATGGTGAAGGCCGAGGATCCAGAGCAGTCGAAAAAGAGTCTGATGCGCCTGCTTGCCCCGGTTGAGGCGAGTCTGACTTTCATTGGCGAATGTGTGCTCCTGTTATTGGATGCTCTCTTTCGTCTGGTTCGCCGCCCTTTTGAGATGAAAGAGATCGTGGGGCAAATGGCGTTCATCGGAGCAGCCTCGATTCCCATCGTCGCTCTCACAACGTTTTCCAGCGGAGCAGTCATCGCTCTCTATTCGGCAGAGATTCTGCTGAGGTACGGGGCTGGGAGTCTGGCCGGAGGCACTGTCGGTCTCGCCGTGACGCGGGAAATCGCCCCAGTTTTGGCAGGAATCATGGTGGCGGCGCGGTGCGGATCAGCGATGGCAGCCCAAATTGGAACAATGAACGTGACAGAGCAGATTGATGCTCTTCGTTCCCTGAACGTTCATCCGACAAACTATCTTGTGATCCCCCGGCTCATCGCCTGCCTTGTTGTGCTGCCGGTTCTTGCCTTGGTAGGGGCTTACGCGGGAGTGACAGGGGGCTACCTGGTCGCAGTGGTCGTTTCGGGAGTTCCGGATGGCAGCTTCTGGAATTCGATCCGCCAATTCGTAGTTCCGTTTGATCTGTTTGCGGGGATGGTTAAGACAATCGTTTTTGGGTTGATCATTGCGGTCGTCGCTTGCCAACAGGGGCTGAGAACCAAGGGTGGCGCGGTCGGGGTTGGGAAAGCGACAACCAACACTGTCGTGCTTACGATGGTACTGATCTACATCGCAAACTACTTCCTCACGGCAGCGCTTTTTACCGGAAACCGCTAAGGAGCAAGTTAGAAACGAATTTCCCAGGGCACTGACATCTTAAAGGCTAAGCGACTTCGAAATTGATCAGAAGCTGGGTCACCGAAAATCAAGAAGTACTCGTTGCCTCGATTGCCGGACATTCGGTAAGTGACATAGGGATTCCACCTTCCTTGATCGTAAACGGCGCGGAAGGAGACCGCCTGAAAAGCATCCAAATCATAGTTAAGAGTTGTCGTCAGCTGCTCTGCATTTGTCGTGTGGCGACGCACGTCTGCATTGAGGAACCAACGTAGCTTTTCGTCAAACTTATAGCCAAACCCGAAGCTGGCAAGAGTGTAGTCATCCTGGTTGACTTTCCCCCAGTTTGCCCCGGCATAAACGTAGCGATCTGGATTGTTTGAGGGGTAGCTCAAGTACAGAGACGTGAGATTGTCACTGTTATTGCCGAAGTACGAAAAATCCCTTTCGAAGGAAAGGCTCAGATCGTTCCGAAAAGTCATTGACACACTGGAATCGATTCCGCCTCGGTACTTTTCGCCAGTTAAACGCGACGAGGTTTGCCAACTGGCCCCATAGACAAGAGATCGGAGCGGACCGGTTCGGTACTGAGCGAATCGAAAACCAGAGACTGCGTAGCGGCGGAAATTCCTTTCCGGTGCGAATCCAGCGCGGGGGAAGAAGTTTGCCGACACCTCGCGCCACCCAAAGTTGAAGTTCCATCCTCCTCCTCCCCGGCTCAGGCTGAAGTTCGTATTCGTCCCGTAACCGCGTAGCTCATCGTCTGTGAGGGAGTGGCCAGCACTGACTGAGAATGCTCCGATTCTCTGGCTCGTATTGAACGCCATGGCACGGGATCGACGCCCTGGGACATCGTAGTCCACAAAGCTGGCTGAGTAGCCGAACTGACTAGGGGTCGAGCCCCGAGCCGAAACCACAGACACCCGCTCGTTCCCAAAGTCGAAAGTCGTGAGGGCACCGATCCCGAGCCGATCCGTCACTTGGCCATAGAGCTTGAATCCAGCATCAATCGTACGGATCCTTTGACTCGCGAAGATTCCACTGGGGAAATACCCAGCTCCCTCATCGAAAAAGGGCCGGTTCTCTCCTGCCAACCTTTCCAGGTAGTCAAAGTCGATTCCCAAGATCGAGTTTTGGATATTGCGAGAGTCTGGATTCAGGGTTCCAACCGCGGTGAGGCTCGTTGTGAGAGGGACTTTGAAGTCTAGCCCTGCCCCAGATTCAAACGACTCCCCATCTGTCGCTCCGACGTAGCCGTACCCCAGAATCTTTGCGACACGGGGAAAATCCACTTCTGGGACGTCAACGTCTGTCCACTTTGCTTGGAGGTTCGAGTCGTTTCCGACTCGCCATAAGGTGTACTCCTTCTCTGTGACAGGGTCATCGTATTCGATGAGGATATTGATATCACGCCTTCCAGGCCGGAGATCACTGATCAACCGCCATGGGATGCGGCACTCTGCCTCGAATCCCGTCTCAGTAACGCGGCCGACTGAGTCAAATTCTCCGATCCACTCGACTTTAGCGGCTCGGCCCCCGGCGAGGGAGATCGAGCTACCGCGGTTGGCGTTGATAAGAAACACGTCTCTCACCGAACCAATCGCACGGGCATCGAAACCGATCGTGAAACGATCATCGTTCCCAACTCCTTGATTGGGCCGAAATCTGGTGCTTCTGACCGTCCCGGGATCCTTTTCGACCTTGGCGGCAAAGTAGATGTAGTCTTCGTCGTACCCGATCCAGGCCTGGATCTTGATTGGGGAACTCCCCCCATCGAACTCGTCAACCCACTCTGTCATGGGGGAGGCGTCCCGCCACTCTTCTAAGGCCACAACTCCATCAATCGTCGGGGCTGGGGCGAGCTTGACGCCTGGAATCCGAGGCTGAGCCAAGCTGCTCCCAGTTAGAGCGAGAAAAAAGACACAGAGCAATGGAACAGGTTTCACGAGGTGCAGAACTCCTGAGAGCACTACGAACGAATCGTGACTGGGAGCACCACTTTTACTAAAGCCCTAGTCCGAAAGGTCGTGGCATTGGGATCTCCGAGAATCACGAAAACCTCGTTCCCTCGTTTCCCACTGAGCCGATAGCTGACGTACCAATTCCAATCATTATCTCTTTTAACGAGTCTTCCGCCGAAGGATTCGAAGGCGTTTAGATCATAGGAAAAGCCAAGAATATGCTGTTGACTTGCCCCTCGGAAATCGACAAATTGGCTGGAGAGGCTGAGGGTGGAGCGTTTGACAGGTCTCGTACTCCAAGTCAACCTAACTGATTGATAATCGTCGCCTTGGAACTGGCCTTGGTCAACCCCAATTCCCACGTTGTGCGAGGGTCGATCATAAGGATAGCGAAGGCCTAGGCTGTAAAGATGATCCGGTGAGCCCTGGAAGTTTGCCCGGTTGATGTTCGTGTTTATCGCCAAGCGGTTTGCGAGGTTAATTCCCGTGTAGAGTTCGATCTCATTACGATAAAATCCACCGTTGAACCGCTCAAAGCTCCTCCCGCTCAACCAAGTTTGGAAATCTCGGATCGGACCGGAGTTTGTCGTTCGTTCGAAGCCTAGATAGCCGTTAAATCCCTTATAATCCTCGTCAAAACTGAAGCCAATGCGCGGGAAGAAGTCAGGGGTCACGAACTCATAACCGCCCCCGTAGCTAAAGCCTGGGCGCTCATTATCAAACCCCAGGTAGCCAAAGGATCCCTTCTTTCTCTCTTGGTCATCTGTAACCCCTAAGCTTACGTAGGTATTCAAAGAACCTTCTCTTCGACCGAAGTTGGCAAAGCCGGAAAGGTTCCGCTTTCCTTTTTCTTCGTAACTCACGACCGAAAAGATGGCGTTTTGTCCTTTAGCAGGTCTGGTTGAGATAGAAAGAACGTTGGCCGAGAACTTTCCGATATCCGAAGCGTTCAGCAGGCCAATTTGCGTCGTATCGTTCAGATTTCCATAAAGATTAGCGCCAACTTCGAATTTGTTAAGCCTTTGGCTGGCAAAGAGCGTTCGTCCAAAGCCTGTCTGTCGAAAGTCGCTCCCTTCCTGGAAGAAGGGGCGGGCTTCCCCCGCCAAACGCTCAAAGTAGCTAAAGTCAAGAGACAAGATATCGTTTTCGATGTTCCGAAAATCTGGGTTTACTGTTGTGACGAGAGTGAGGCGGTTCGTCACAGCCACTTTAGCATCAAGTCCAAAATCAGCAATTTGGTTTCGATTTTTCTCAACACCCAGAATGGCATAGGGCAAAAGGTTGATCTCCCGGCTCGCAGGGACTGGTGGCACTTGAACTGGCCCCCAAAGTGGAAACTTTTCGAAGTCGTTGTTCACATAAGCGAATTCGTAGGTGTTCTGCTTATTGGAGCGAAACCAACGAATGTTATAGTGGAGTTGGCGCTCTCCCCCCTGGGGGATCACCATCAGACTCCATGGAATCCTTGCTTCTGTTTCCCACCCTGTTTCTGTGAGACGCGACCTAGCTTCGAACTCTCCGAGCCACTCAGTTTTGGCTGCTCGTCCTCCTGCCAGATCAACGGAAGTCCCTCCTCCGGCGGAGATTCTAAAGCTGTTGTAGTTGCTGGTGCTTCCCGTCGGGTCGAGAATGAGGGTGAAGTAGTCATCGCCCCCCACTCCGGCGTTCGGCCGAAATTGCTCTGCCACGACCTTACGGGGATCGGCTGTGACCCTCGCAGCGAAGTAGATGAACTTCTCGTCGGCGGCAAGCCAAAACTCGGCTGGTTCGTTGCTTGCCAACCTCGTGTCCTTATCGACAAAGTCCTGGCGACGAGCTTCTTCTGGCCATTCCCCTGGTCCAATTTTCCCGTCAACTTTGGGGGTCGAAGCGAGCTTGACACCAGGAAGATTAGGATCGTTTGAGGCAACACAGAGATTCGAGCAAAGCAGAGGTAAACAGAAAATATAAAGAGCTTTCATAGAACGCCAACCCTCACTCTAGTGTTTCTGTTTTTGTTGCTCGCGCAATAGGTACAAGAGCGATGATAAGCCATTAGGTCTCACTGTCCCGGCTAAAAAGCCAAGGTCCCGGGAGATGAGGCTCTGGTTCAGAGGGAGGAGCGTCTATAATAAGAGTCAGAAAGACGATGTTTCAGTGGCTGCCAGCCCTCGTAATCTTGCTGATGCAAGGTTCGGGACAAGAGGTTAACCTTCTTGGCCCGTCCGAGTGGCGCGTGCCTCTGGCAGCTCAGGTCATTCGCCTTTGCGAGTCACAGAAATCCGCTTTAACTCCTGCTGAGATTGCCCTCCTCAGGCTCCTCGTCGAGCTCGGCAGCCCTGGCGTTTTGAGGCCAAGTGCTCCCCCGAAGCTGATCGTCGCTACTGACCAAAGGGGCGAGCCTGAGGCGAGGGCCACTCGAAATCTCGCCTGCTTCTCATGCTCAGCTAAGCTCCGAGATGGCCCGAGAATTGCCTAAATAACCACACGGTTCTTCCCCCGGAACGAGGCATCTGCCGAGCTCACAAAACCTGCTCCGGACGTCCTCGAATCCCCTTCCCTGCCACCAATATTGGCAACGATTTTTAGGCATACAATGATCAAGTATCTCCGTCAACTTTTTGACACCAGTGACAAGGATGTAAAGAACATCCAGCCGACCATCGACCGAATCAATGCTTTAGAAGCTGGAATTCAGGCTCTTTCTGATGAGGAACTCGCGAACAAGACGCAAGACTTCAAGGCTGCTCTGCAAAATGGAACCAAGCTAGACGCTCTCCTCCCAGAGGCCTTCGCTGTTGTGCGCGAAGTAAGCCGCCGCACCCTGGGAATGCGACAGTTTGACGTCCAGCTGGTTGGCGGAGTCGTACTCCACCAGGGCCGAATCGCCGAAATGAAGACCGGGGAAGGAAAGACTCTTGTCGGAGTGGCACCCCTTTATCTAAACGCTCTCAGCGGTAAAGGTGCCCACCTCGTCACAGCAAACGACTTCTTGGCGAGAAGAGACGCAGTCTGGATGGGCCCGATCTATCACTTTTTGGGCGTGAGCGTGGGGATCATTCAAGGCCACGGCGAGGACGAAAGCGAACTGGGTGGAAGCTATATCTATGACCCAGGATATGACCACGATGACCCTCGCTACTATCATATGAGGCCCTGCAGTAGACGAGAGGCATATCTCCAAGATATCGTTTACGGCACAAACCATGAGTTCGGTTTTGACTATCTCCGCGACAACATGGCTTTCGAAGTGGAGCAACTTTCGATGAGAGAGTTAAACTACGCCATCGTGGACGAAGTTGACTCGATCTTGATCGATGAGGCTAGAACTCCTCACATCATCAGTGGCCCTAGCAACGAGGACGTTTCGATTTACCAGGTGGTAGACGGAATTGTCAGGCAAATGCAACCTGAAGTTCATTGGACTGCCGACAAAAAGAACCACTCTGCCAACTTCACAGAAGAAGGAATGGACATGCTAGAAGAGAATCTTTCGATCGAGAACATCGCGCTCGAACCGAGACTTTTCCACCATGCAACCGCTTCGGTTAAAGCCTATGCCTTGTTCGAAAAAGATGTGGACTACGTCGTAAAGGGGCAGGAGATTTTGATCGTAGACCAAAATACTGGGCGAGCAATGCCTGGTCGCCGCTTTAGCGATGGACTCCACCAAGCCCTGGAAGCAAAGGAAGGAGTAAGGGTTCAGCACGAGAACCAAACTGTTGCCGTCATCACCTTCCAAAACCTCTTCAGAATGTACGAGAAGTTGGCGGGAATGACTGGTACTGCCAAGACAGAAGAGGACGAATTCCGCAAGATTTATGGACTTGACGTCGTCGCGATCCCGACCCACCGAGACATGGTGCGGAAGGATAACGAGGATATCGTTTACAAATCGCAAGATATGAAATTCCGGGGCATCACCCGGGAAATTCTGCGACTGTATAGCCGTCAACAACCAGTTCTGGTCGGGACGCGATCGATCGAAATGACGGAAGTTGTCTCTGGTCGCCTCACGCCAGATTCTTTGCAAAGAACCCTCTTCTGCGACATGTTGCTCGACAAGATGACCAATGATAAGGGCTTTAGCAAAGATGCGAAGAAAGATGTTGAGAAGTTATTCCAAGTCAAGCTCGAAGAGCTGAAGATGAACCACGTCAAGGACGTCGTAGCATCGGCTGGCTATTCGACAAAGATCGAGGATCTTATGGACTGGTTCCTTTCGGCGCAGAACCTTGGTTCTGAATGCCGCGAATACCTGGAAGAGGCAGTCAAACACGGGGTTCCCCATAACGTCTTGAACGCGAAGTACCACGAGCGAGAAGCCCTCATTATCTCAGAAGCAGGCAGAAAAGGAGCCGTCACCATCTCTACCAACATGGCAGGACGAGGTGTTGATATCTTGCTCGGAGGACGGGTCGAAGATGAATCGGTCACCCTTGCGCGAAAACAAGAAGTGGAAGATGGAGGTTTGGCGAAAGATTACGCTGATACCTTTATGAGCTTCCGTCGCGGCGGAAAGGAGCGGGCAGCACCTCCCCTCCCCCTCGATGACACGGAACGCAGAACGGCAGCCGAAGAAGTAAGAGCCCTTGGTGGACTCTATATTCTGGGAACAGAGCGTCACGAGTCGCGCCGAATCGATAACCAACTTCGAGGTCGTGCTGGTCGTCAAGGCGACCCTGGCGAAAGCCGATTCTACGTGAGTCTCGAAGACCACTTGTGGAAAATATTCAACTCCAAGATGATGGAAAATCCCATGCTCAAGGCATGGCCAGAGCACGAGGAAGTGAAGACAAAGATGATCACGAGCATCATCCATAAGACTCAAGAAAGGATCGAGAATCACTTCTTCGAAGCTAGAAAGCACGTTCTGGAATACGACGACGTTCTAAATTCACAACGGGAGACTATTTACGGGATGAGGCGCGAGATCTTGCTCGGCAAGGATTACAGAAACGAGCTAAAACAGTCCATTCGTGAATATCTAATCGACACTACAAAGTCCGGCTGGTTCACAGACGAAGAGGGAACGGGATATGCGAGTGATGAAGTTTACGAACGACTCAATGAAGTCTTCCCACTTGTCGATCAAATGTCCCTCACTGAGTTCGAGGAATTGAATCCAGGTAAAGAACTCGATGACGCTGTCATTGAAGCCGCTATGAATCTCTACGACCAGAGGGTCGAGGACTATGGCGACGACATCATGAAGCAGATTGAACGGCATGTGATGCTCCGTTCGGTTAACGACCAGTGGATGAGCCACCTGCAAATGATGGACTATATCCGCGAAGGAATCAGTCTAAGATCTTATGGTCAAACGGATCCCCTTGTTGCTTACAAGAAAGAGACATTCGACCTCTTCAACCATACGTTGAAGCAGATTCGAGATCAGTCAGTTCAAATGGTTTACTCCATCCAAGTTCGCAAGGAAGATCCCATGCAAGGCATTCCCGAACCTGAGATGCAAATGATGCGCCTGGAAGACGACAGTGAGCTCCTCCAAGATTCTGGCGGGACTGCCCTCGCGGTGGAAACGAAGAAGGAAGTCGATCTCCTGGATCCACGTTGGAAGACTCTTGGCCGAAATGAACTCTGCCTTTGCGGAAGCGGAAAGAAGTTTAAGAACTGCCACTATCCGATTCTTCGCGAGAAAGGGATCATTTAAGGCATATCTTGTTCTCCTCACCCCCAATCCTCTTCCCAGTAACAATACTGGGAAGAGGGGCAGTCCGAGCCAAACCCCTTTAGGGCTCTAAGCCAAGCGAACGGGAAGAACCCGGATGCGGCGCTGGGGGTCTTGGCCGACGCTCTCGCTCGCGATTCGCTTGTTCTCGAGCAACTGGTGCTGGATTTTGCGAACCCTGGCATCCTGCGGATTGAGCTCGTGAGGTTTCCCGGTGCGAAGGACTG
>JALOLT010000154.1 GCA_025455775.1 Fimbriimonadaceae bacterium | reverse complement strand
GAGTCTGGTTGCGACATAGCGATCCAGTTCCTCCTCAACATGGTACTCAAGTCTACGACTCCCTGACACCCCGACCAGTTTGGCTTTCCGCAACAAAGTCGCGACAAGAAGATAACTGGGATGGCAATGAACCTTATCTGGCGGAAGCTCAAATCGCTCGATGCGCTGACGAGGGTATCCCGTGTAGATTTTGTCAAGAAGATCACGGGTCTCAAGTTGCTTTGCCAAAGAGAAATGATGGAAAAGCCTAGAAGAGATCAGTGTTACCCGCGATTCAGGCATGCATAAAGTGTACCTCTTTGCTTCTGGCTCAATTGATTGAATCTTTCCCGTAAGGGTTGGCGGTCTAACGTTTTTTCCTCCCCTTTCTGATAGGTCTAAGAAACTGTGTCCCCACAATGCACACCACCGATCATCGGTTATGGGTCCGACCGAACGGGGGGCTGCCACGGTAAATCTGGACAATTCTGAGTACAATCGAAAGCGATGGAAGGACGAGACCTTGAATCCGTATCCTCCTGCTGCCTAAACGAAACCGAAGGAAACTCCCTCCCGAGTCGCCTCGATGCAGCCGGATTTGTAGCCATAAACACTATTCACTGCAAAGCTCACTACACAGAGCGTTTTGAATGCCTTTTTTGCTCCCGCGCCAAGATGATCGACAAGATGCCTGGATTCCTGGGCATGAATGTCTTGAAGTCTCAGTCAGAAGGTGAGCCCTATCTCGTCGTGAGTTATTGGGAAACCGAGAGCCACTTTCAGGCTTGGGTGGGATCGCCTGAGTTCCACGAGGGCCACAAACGAGCTTTCGAGGATCTAAGAAAGGCCAAAGAAGCTGGGGAAGAGCCCCCGATGACCTCAGATTTTCGCACCTACTCCGTGCTGACAAGATAAACTCAGAGGGTGTTTCATGCTCTCCGCAAGCTCCACAAATGGGTGGGGCTTGCGTGCTCTCTTTTCTTGATGGTGATCGCAGGGACAGGCTTTTTGCTCGCCAATAAGGGCAGAATTTCAACCCTTCGCCCTCCCGAGACCTCGGTTCCCAGGGCTAGCAATGCCGAAGAAATTGTCTCCCTCGCACAGGCAACGGAGGCAGTCTTAGCCCTTGACTTGCCAGAGTTTCAATCCCTATCCTCTCTCGATCGCATCGACTACCGACCGAAGTCAAACATCTATAAGTTCGTTTCAAGGGAAGGCTACCGAGAAGTGCAGGTGTCTGGTCAAACTGGCGAGGTTCTTTCCATTGCACCCAGAAATGATCAGTTGATCGAGGACATTCACGATCTCTCGATCTTTGGCGATCTGGCTCATGGCTGGGTGCTTCCCGCTGTTGCCATCTGTCTGTTCGGCCTTGGTTTATCCGGAGTCTGCCTCTTTTTTGTCCCAGTTTTCCGGCGAAGAAAGTTCAAGAAAGACCAGGCTAAGCCTGGCCAGAAAAGATCATTCGGCGGCAAGTCGGAAACGAGCTAGAACCGTCGTACCCCTCATGAAGGTGAGTTCGGTTTGGCTCGCCGAAATCAAAGTCACTTGGCGGAGAGCCTGGAAGAATCCCATCTCAAGCTCCATTAGCTCTGGAGGGCCAGCCATCTTTGTCGAGACAGTATTCTCAATCTTGATCTCCTGTCCATTGAGCTGGAATTCTCCCCCAAAGCGGTTCACACCACCCATTCCAGCCACCCGATTGTTCTCAGATGAAAACAGAACCGTGGGGGGTCTCTCCGGAGACCCAATTGGCTTCCCATTTAACTCAAACAAGATCCATTCCTTATCCAAAAACGACATCATGGCTGGAGGTTGGTTTACCAGAACGAGGTCAAGCTTTTTGGCACCAGCTGAATCAAGGCTGATCGAAGAATCTTTGGAGAATCGCACTTGTCCGTCAATCGCGAGGGTCGCGATGATTGAGTAGCTGGATGCTTCACGGGTCGGAGCAATATGGAAAGGCAGGTTGTATCGGAAGGGTGGTTGCTTCCCACCAGTAGTGAAGGTTAGGCTCGAAAGAGTGGATTTTCGTCCAGCAAAGTCACGCACCAGGGAAACAACGATTACCGATTGGTTCGGAATCGCGATCCGCTCTCGAATCGTGAGCGAGCCAGAGATGTCCCCAGATAGCGTATTGCCGAGGGCGATGAAGGCGGTGGCAGCTAGAATCGACATAGACTTCTTATACCGCTGACGACTAGGGGAATTGCTGGTTTTAGACTGCTCAGGCCAAGCCAGGTCTACATGTGCAGCTGCTGCCTGGCAATACCAAGCCTATGGGAAGAAAAGTCTGGGTGTTCGTCGCCTCGCTCGCTTTGGCAAGCTCGACCATGGGGCAGGTTTCCGGAAATTCGGTTGCGCCTGTGGCTGACACGATTGGCGAGGGGGCTGTTACCTTCGATTTCTCCGCTGCATCTTGCGCGGCAAAGGCAAGCAGTCGGTACAGCCACTGGGACATGATTCTCTTTGGCCCGACGAACTGGCTGGAACTGGGAATTGGCTCAGACTTCTGCACGGACGCTGCCTTTGGCTTCAAGGTCATGGCTTGGAGGAGTAAAGATGATCGGTTTGCCATCGGGGGCGGTGCCAGCGGCCTTGCTGCTGGTAACAAGCCCCTTGCCTTCGTTTCCGGCCGGGCCTCGCTAGCGGACATCGACTGTCACTTTGGGCTAGAGCGTTTTGAAGGAGAAACCACCGCCTTTTTGGGTGTCACCAGGATCCTAACCCAGCACCTGAGCCTGGCTGCGGACCACTATTTCGGCCCAGCCGGACTTTCGTCTGCGACTCTGAGTTATGATCTCGGCAAGGGTTTTGGGGTTTATGGCGGGTTCATCTGGCCCAATAGCCGATCCGAAGAGAGAACCCACCACCTCGGGTTCACCTATTCCTTTACCGGCAAGTGAAAACGAGAAACCTCCCTCCTGGTTCGTGGCCAGGCAGGGAGGCGGAACATTTGCGAAGCAGAGATTGCCTAGTTTTTTCGGTTGCGTCGTTTGCGAGCGGCGAAGGCCCCCAGGGCGAGCAAGCCCATGGTCATTGGCTCTGGGACTGGATTGAATAGCTTCACATCGTCGAGCGCCAGGCCGTGGCTGTTCGTGCCGTCCTTTGTCCAGCGCAGCATGAGTTCGTCGCCAGCTTCCCAGCCCCCGCTGATATTGAGAGTGCCGGAAACCACGGCTCTATTCAATGCCAGATTGCCATCGATGGCTGCGGCAGCTCCTGTTCTTGGCCCAACAAAGTCAAAGCTGGAGTTGGGGATATAGCCAGATTCAGAGATTGTGACTGGGTTAAGCTTGTACGCAAAGACGAGGCTTTGAATGGCATTTCCTCCAATCCGCCACTGCTCCCCGGAGAAGCTGATCTGGAGAGTGGTGAGAGTAACTCCAGAGTCATTTCGAAGCCGGACGCCAAAGTGAATAGGCCCAGTTGATCCTGAGGTGACTGACCCCAGAGCTCTCTCAGTGCTGGTTCCTGTGCCGAAAGAGTACAAGCCGCCTGCATTGCTGCTCCCAGTTCCCGCGATGATCGATGTTCGGTTGGTTTCCCAGCCTGTCATGCCACTGCCGGGAATCAAGTTTCCGGAAATGGAGGACGAACTGGTCGTAATCAGGGTATCGAAGTTCTGGGTGTAGAGCCCAGTAAAGCCCACCTGAGCTTGCGCAACACCAATGCAAGCGATAAGACCGGCGATTATTGCAAATTTATTCATTTTTCCTCTCTGAGTTTTCCTAGGTCTCCAAGCGAGAGCTAAGTCCAAAGAGAATTTTTGAATATAAAGATGAGGAAAAACCTGGCCAGCCCCACAGAGATTTACCAGACCGCCATTGATTTCGGTAGATCTACTTGGATATTTACCCACTAAGTTTAGCAGGTAGTTGTTCCTTCCTAAGAAAAGAAGACAAGAATTAGTGCAACCGTGCACGAATCTGCTTCGTCATGCTAAAGTAGTGGAGTCCTGGTTGTTCTACTGGGACGAAGCAGGGATGGGTCCGCTTAGCAGGATCTTCCCAGTTTGGAGGACACAGAGAATATGAAGAACATCATCGCTTTAGCACTCGCCGCTCTTATGATGGCTGCCCTCGTGGGTTGCGCCGCCGAAGGTGGAGAAACCAAGCCAGCCGACGGCGCTGCAGATGCCGCTAAGACCGAAAGCAAGTAAGACGATTTTCGTCTGACGATTGAAGAGAAGGGCTGTCTCAAACGAGGTGGCCCCTTTCTTTTTTGAGCTCACCTGCCCCGCCTCCCCGAGGCCACGCCCTCCCCTCCGCTGCGCTTCGGGGCTGCGCCTCGGCAGGGCAGGTGAGTTCGAAGTGCAGACTGGGGGGAGAGGTCACCAAGACCTGATCAGACTGCGTCCTCGGAAGACTAACACTTTTGAGAAAGCCGCCTAAATTTTTTTGTCTGAGACTGACCAAAAACTAAGCTGTTTCCGAGTTCATCTGAATCACGCCCTCAAGATCACCGTCTGCCGAAACTGTTCCCCCGAGGATGC
>JALOLT010000066.1 GCA_025455775.1 Fimbriimonadaceae bacterium | reverse complement strand
CTGCATGCGTCGTCACGCGTCGATACGACGGCTAGTTTCTGCGTTTGTGGCGTACGTTGACACTCGCAACTAGAATGGGCCTTAACTGGGATTAATAGCGTTACGAAACATCTTTGGGAGTACTTACTCCGACAATCTGGTAGTTATTCCGCCAGTATTGTTTACGTCAAACCATCCGATGTCTTGACGCAACACGGCTCTCATGAACGACTCGCGAATTTTATGACATTGACGGCTGGCGGATATGAGCCAGAATGCAACTTGTGCGTAGGCAATTATTAAAACCGCGCCACCGATTCCTATACACAACCAACCACATAGCAAGCTACGCCTGAGTTGAAGTTAGACAGCTTGGCTCAGAATATCTCCTAAATTTCATTACACAGAGATTGAAATTGCTCGACATTCCGTAGTAATACGAAAATAGTCATCAACTTTCGTAATTGCGTTTGTTTTCACGTACACACACGAAAAAGTAATGTATAATTATTTGATCGACCCGACCGTCAGACTGACCATGTAAAGAAGACTTACTGTGTTTCATGCTAGTCGTCTTCGTGTGAAAATAGTGTGGTTATACGTGTTATTTAGTAATTACTGTTGTTAACGTGATTGCCGAACTGATTGCCAACGATGTGATGGTTTATCATGATCTTCTATTTGCAACATCTAATGAATAAACAAAGATCAAGTTTTAGATACACAGTGAGAAGTGTTCGCGAGAAAACATCCTCTTTCTGGTTGAGTCTGTGAGGTGTGGTCGTCAGTTATTGAATGATAGATGTGTACTGAGCATATTTGGAGTTGGAAGTTATATTTGTTTATTTTTGTACGTATGTTTGCTTGTCTATACCGGCATTCTGCCGGTATCATTGTTAATTTGTAATTTAAAGAAACTCTCTAATTAAGATGTGAACACAGCAGTCAAGATGCTGAAGTAGTAAAAGTCACAGAGGAAGTCCTTGTAAGCATACTTAAGTTTTGAGTGAATGCCATGTAGTTTGGATTCCTGCTAGGAAAAGGTGTCATTAATGCTAACGTTACGAAAAGCTTACGTCGGCGCGGGGTAATATCTAGGTTTTGCAGATGGGTACGGAAGTGGTTATTGACAATGTCAAGGGAGTGGACCCAAACGCTGGAGTTTTGGTAAAAACTGGAGCCTGTACATCAAGGTACTTGAACGGTAGATGGAACGATCTACGGTGTATGGCAATAGTGAGTTTCCGCAGACAAGTTAATGCACTTCAGCGGTCGGTATATTGGGTCTCTTAGTCTCATGACAGCGATGACGGAGGCGCTTAAGTGAACTGCTTATTTCAGCATCGTGCTGGAGGGAACTGCTTCATGCAGAATACTGCTTTTCCAGGGCAGCGAACAGGGGCGGATCGAGGATTTCTGGTTGGGGGCGTAAATCTCGCCCCCTTCCTTCCCCTTTTCCTTACCAGGGACTCCCAGGTATTCGGACTTGCCATAGGCGACCTGGCTGCGGCTTTCTGGCAGGCGGTCATCGGTGTTGCCTCGGGGGTAGCGCAAGGCGACCGGGAGATTGTAGCTGGCCAGGAATCTCACCATCTCTGCCAGCTCTGTGGCATCCCGCGGGGCACAGATCGACATATTCGGCATGAAGTTCAGATAGCTCAGGTCGAAGGTGCCGTGGTGGGTCGGGCCATCGTCTCCGACCAATCCTGCGCGATCCAGAATGAACCTCACCGGTAGCTTTTGGATACAAACATCGTGAAGCACTTGGTCGAAACCTCGTTGCAAGAAGGTTGAGTAGATCGCGCAATAGGGTTTGAGCCCGCCAGCAGCAAGTCCCGCAGCAAAGGTGACTGCGTGTTGCTCGGCGATTCCAGTGTCGTAAAAGCGCTCGGGAAACTCTTGCGCAAACTTTGTGAGCCCTGTGCCATCTGGCATTGCAGCAGTAATCGCCACGACGCTGGGATCATCTTTGGCGAGTTGAATCATGGCATCGCCGAAGGCTTGAGTGAAAGGAACATTGCTTTGGGCCTTTGAGGGGAGCTCGTTTTTGGAGAGATCAAAGGGCACCACGCCGTGCCATTTCCGAGCGTCTCCTTCGGCTACTTCGTATCCTTTGCCCTTGACCGTGATTGCGTGGACAAAGAGGGGCCCACTCACGTCACGAAGGTTGCGGAAGATGTCGAGAAGAACATCCATATCGTGGCCGTCGACCGGGCCAATGTACTCCCAACCCATCTCTTCGAAGATCGTGCCAGTCTCTTCTGGGGCGAAGTAGTGGGTGAGGCCATGGCGCAAACCGGCGGCGATGCGAGGAACAGGGCCGGGAATGCGTTCGACAATCTTCTTGGCCAACTGGGCGGAGTCTTGCACAAAGGGTCTTGCCCTGAGTCTCGTGAAGTAGCTTGTCAAAGCCCCGACGTTTGGGGCAATCGACATGCGGTTGTCATTGAGCACAACTGTCATGCTCGTCTTCATCTCGCCAGCATGATTGAGGGCCTCCCAGCTCATTCCGCTTCCGATGGCAGCATCCCCCGTGATGGCAACCACCCTTTCCTTGCTTCCCCGCCGATCCCGAGCTGCGGCAAAACCAACGGCGGCTGAAACGGCTGTCCCTGCGTGACCTGCACCAAATGAGTCTAGCTCGTGCTCATCTCGCTTCAGGAAGCCACTGATCCCCTTGTGCTTGCGCAGGGTGTCGAATCGGGCGAGACGACCGGTTAAAAGCTTGTGGGGATAAGCCTGGTGCCCAGTGTCCCAGACGGCAATATCGGGTGGCATGTTCAAGCTGGCGTAGAGGGCGACCGTGAGCTCGACCGTCCCCAAGTTAGAACTAAAATGGCCCCCTGTTTGACTTACTTTGTCCAAGATCGCCTGGCGCACCTCGTTTGCAACTTGCTTCAGCTCTTTGTCGCTGAACTTGTGGAGATCGAGGGGGTTTACGATCTGACTGAGAAGCGGATAAGGGTCTTGACCAGAAGCCATCTGCTTAATGTAACGCAATTCGGGAGTCAAATGTTGCGCTCCGAGAGATCTTGCCGGAACAGCTCCTTTCGGTTCCTTTCTCCCCGCCGACCCATTCAATCCCGAAACGAAGCCTCACCCATGTAGAATGACTCCATGTCTACGACCCTCTCCGAATTTCAGGCCAACGGAGTCACGTGGGATCTCTCTGCCCTCTTTGCCTCGCTGGAGGATCCAAAGATCGAAGAAACCTGGGAGTCTTGCCACAAGAGAGCCGACAGCTTCAGTGCCAGTTACCGGGGCAAGCTCGGAACCCTCACGCCAGAGGAATTCCTAACCGCACTGGTGGAGCTCGAAAACTTGGTGACAGAAAGCTCCAAGCCGAGCCACTACGCAGGGCTAAAGTTCACCGAGAATACTGGCGATCCGGAGCTGGGCGCCTTTTACCAGGAACAATCGGAGCGTTCGAGTGAACTGAGGGTCAAGCTCATGTTCTTTGACCTGGAGCTCCAAGAGATTGAGGAACAGATTTTTCAGAATCTCCTGGGCCACGGGAGCCTCGCAGACTACAGGCACTACTTGCTCAAAACCAGAGCCCTGAAGCCCCACATGCTGAGTGAAACGGAGGAAGTCCTGTTGGAAGAAACAGCCAACACTGGGAGCAGGGCCTGGGTGCGCCTGCACGAGGAAGTCACCAGCAACCACAACTTCAAGCTCAAGATGCCAGGCACTGAAGAGGTTCAGGAAGTCCAGATCGAAGAAATCATGACCCTGATGCGCAACGGGGACAGGGCCGTGCGCCAGGCAGCAGCCGACGCTCTTAGCCAGGGGATGGAAGAAATCGAAAGAGTTATTTGCTTTACCTACAACACTCTTCTCGCCGACAAAAAGCTCGAAGACAGACTGAGAAAGTTCGAATATCCCGAGCAAGCCCGCCATATCGACAATGAACTCTCCAAGGAAACGGTCGATATCGTGATGCGCCTTTGCCGGGAAAGGAGCAACATCGTCGAACGCTACTACCTTGTGAAGCGCGAAATTCTCGGCCTCGAGGAACTCAGCCACATCGACCGCTACGCTCCCTTAGGAGAAAGCAAGAAGAAGGTGAATTGGGCCGAAGCAAAGCAGATCGTACTGGAAAGCTTTGGTGAATTCAGCCCGATCTTGAAGGACAAGGCCGAGGAGTTCTTCGACAAGAATTGGATACACGCGGAAGTGAGCCAGGGGAAAGCGAGCGGTGCCTTCTGCTCCTACAATACAGTCGATACCCACCCTGTGATGCTCATGAGCTACCAAGGCTTGCTGAATGATGTCGGTACTCTTGCCCACGAGCTGGGGCACGGAGTTCATGCCTCCCTCAGCCGGGCTCAAACAACCTTCAACTTCAGTGGAACCCTGCCTCTGGCGGAGCTCGCCTCGATTTTTGGGGAAATGCTCGTGTTCGACAAAATCGTGAAAGACGTAAGCGACGAGGATAAGCTCTCGCTCTACGCCAACAAGATCGAAGGGGTCTTTGCGAGCGTTCACCGCCAGGCGGCAATGTTCCGATTTGAGCAACGCTGCCACACTCAGCGCAGAACCGAAGGCGAGCTTTCGGCCGAGCAATTTGGCGACATCTGGCAAGATGAGCTGCAATCCATGTTTGGAACTGGGGTCACACTTGGTGAGCAACATCGCCGCTGGTGGCAGTACATTGGCCACTTCTTCTTCCTGCCTTTCTATGTGTATGCCTACTCATTCGGCGAACTTCTCACGATGAGCCTTTACGAAAGGGCCAAGCAAGACCCAAAGGCATTCGCCGAGAAGTATGTCGAGGTTCTGACTCTGGGTGGGAAGGAATCTCCCCACGCTTTGATGGGCAGACTGGGAATCGACCTAGATGACCCTGCCTTCTGGGAAGGTGGATTTAAGGTTTTGGAAGAGATGGTCGCCACGTTCGAAACCCTTTGGGCCAAGAAACAATCGACGTGAAGTCTCTCTACTTCATCCGCGTCGGCGGGACTGCCATGGGGAGCGTCGCTGCTGCCATCCGGGAACTGGGGATAAGGGTCTCAGGATCCGAGACGGATCTTTACGAACCGATGAAGAGCTACCTGGCTGCCCAGGGTGTGACTGTCTATCCTGAATTCTCTGAGTCGAACTTGGAGATCTCTGATCCTGACTGGGTGGTGGTCGGGAATGCCGTGAGTCGTGGGAACATCGACCTAGAAGCGGCTCTTCTGCAACGGCGACGCTTGATCAGCTTGCCAGATCTGGTCCAGCAAACTCTGATTGGGAGCCACACGAGCGTGGTCATCGCGGGAACCCACGGCAAGACCACAACGACGGCAATGGCTGCCTGGCTGCTGGAGGTTGGAAGCAAGTCTCCCGGCTTTTTGGTTGGAGGTGTTCCGGAAAACTTCTCAGTATCCTGTCGTCCCGTGCCAGAACCTTTGCGCGGTAGCCGCGAAGGGATCTTCGTGATCGAGGGTGACGAATATGATTCTGCCTACTTTGACAAAAGGAGCAAGTTCCTTCATTACCGTCCAGACGTTGCCGTGGTGAACAACATCGAGTTTGACCATCAGGACATCTTCGAAAACCTGGAGGCAGTGTTAAAGCAATTCCGCTTGTTCGTGCGACTGGTTCCTGGTGACGGTCTCGTCTTGGCCAACGGCGACGATCCGAACGTGAAGGAGGTATTAAAGGTCCCATGCTCGCCAGTGCAAACCTTCGGTTTTGGATCGGATAACGACTGGGTGGTCAGCGATGTTGTGTCCGACACGGAAGGCACGAGCTTTAACCTTTTGGTTGAGGGTATTCCCCTGCGCCTCTCAATGTCCCTCTTTGGTCGCCACAATGTCCTGAACATGGCGGTCGCGGCGATCGTGGCGCTTCGCGCTGGGGTGGATCGGGATCAGGTGGTACATGGTGCGAGCACTTTCGTCCCTCCCAAACGAAGGATGGAAGAAATCGGAACTTGGCAGGGGGCTTTGGTGGTAGATGACTTTGGCCACCATCCCACAGCCATCCGAGAGACTTTGGGAGCCCTTAGCCAGAAGTACTTTGGCCGACGTTTGGTTGTGGCTTTTGAGCCTCGCTCGAATACGACGACTCGGGCGACCTTTCAGCAGGAACTCTCGGAGTGTTTTGAGGAAGCGTCTTGTGTAGCAATCGGGGCCTTGGATCGCCCCTATCGTTATTCTCGCGAGGAGCGGCTCGACCCTGACCAATTGGTTAGATCTCTGGAAGCAAGAGACAAGAAGGCCTGGGCAATCGAAACTCTGGAGCAGATGCCTACGGACTGGGGTCTCCAAGTCGCTGATGTTTTGCGGACGTGGCTCGTTCCCGGCGACGTCTTAGTTACTTTCAGTAACGGTGACTTTGGTGGTCTCCGCCGCCTGATCCGCCAAGAGATTTCTCAGGAAAAAGGTCTATCCGCCGCCCCGGAGGAGTGAAAGCACGCTCTGGGGTTGCTGGTTGGCCTGGGCGAGAACCGCCATACCACTTTGGCGAAGAATCTGGAATTTCGTGTACTCCGTCATTTCCTTCGCGATATCAGCATCTCGGATGGATGATTCACTCGCTGTCATGTTCTCGCTTGCGACTCCCAGTGAACGGATATTCGATTCGAGAAAATCTCGCTGAAAGCTGCCCAACTGTCCCCGCAGGGTCGCCAGCTGCTGAATGGCATCGTCGATAATCTTGATGGCGTTCGTAGCGCCAGTTTGATTCGTTACGTCAATTGCGGAAACGCTTGAGCCTGCCACAGCGACCGTGCCGAGGTTGCTTGCTGTCACGCTCGGGATGCTAAAGGTTGCTGCTTGGTTGGCATTTGCTCCGATCTGGAACCTCATGCTTCCGACAGTGGCAGAGCCAACGACAGTCGCAGCACTCGTGCCGTTGCCAGCGGGAGTGATCACCATACGGTTGCCACTCGAGCTGACGAGGGTGAGGCCGTCAACTCCTGGACCTTGTCCACCCGTGAAAGTCTCACTGGCTGAGGGGCCGGGAGTTGTTGAGGCAGTGACGGTAAAGACAGCATTTGCTCCAACTGTGGGAGTTGCCCCTGCTCCGTTGTTCAGGATTGAAGCTGTTTCAGTGTACTGAATCGGAAACTGGGAGCCATGTTTGATACTTGTGAGGGTGATGCCAGCCCCTGCCGTGAAACTGGCAGCGACGCCTGTCTTGTCTGATTGCTGGTTGATTTTTGCGAGGAGAGTGTTGACTGTTTCTCCAGGGCCACTTGCTATTGTCGTGCCATTGATGCTGAAGGTTCCGGCGGGAACCGCGGTAGTTCCTGCCGCATAGGTTGTTGCGAGAGCGACAGTTGTTTGAGTGGCAGCAGTGACGCGGGTGATGCTCAGGCCGCCATTAACAAGGGCTTGACCTCCGAACTCGCTCCCCAAGTACATACTCGTGACGAGATTGGTATTCGTGACGTTCGCGACTGCTCCACTCGCACCGTTCAGGAGCTTTTTGTCGCCCCAGGTCGTCTGCTCAGCAATTCGGTTGATGGATTGAACAACCGACCGCACTTGAGTTTGGTTTGCCGCGAGTTGGTTTGCGTCAACGACGGCAGTGTTCGCGCTGCTGACTGCGATTGCTCGCAGTGAGAGGAGCAACCTTTGCACTTCGTCGAGAGCACCCTCAGCGGTCTTTGACATGTTCACCGCGTCTTGGCTATTTCGGATCGCTTGTTCGAGACCCTTGATTTGGGATCTCATGCCTTCGCTGATAATCAACCCGGCTGGATCGTCGCCTCCGTGGTTGATGCGTAATCCAGTACTCAGCCGAGTCACGCTTCCTTGGAGGCGATCTTCGGTTAACCCCAGATGGCGCATAGCGGTCAAGGCTTGCAAATTGGTATTGATCTTCAGACTCACTGATGACTCCAGCCTGCACTTTTCGAAAAACCAGCGAAAGTGCTGTGGGAATAATCGGCAAAGTGTGGAAAGAACTTTAGGTTTCTTTGTTTAATGACTTTGAAAATGTTCGGTATGCCTCATGATAAGGAAAGTGAACCATTGTTTGTTCTCACAATTCCGGGATAAACAATCGATTTAGTTCGAGGATTTAAAGTAAGGAAGTTCTCATTTCGCTGGGCAGGATGAGGTGGAGAAAGGCTTTCCAGTCTTTTTCTTTAGAAACTGATCCTCAAGCGCCGACCATTAAGAAGGAGATGAGAGTCGGTTGGAAATGCGAAAGGGGTCTCAGCCTAGTGGAAGTCCTGGCTTCCGCTGCTTTGGGCAGCCTACTTCTCGGATCTGCCATGTCGCTCTTCTTTGTGGTGAGCAAGAGGGTGGCACTCGATGGCAGCGACGCAGCAGTCGCGGCTCAAGTGAACCTCTTGATGCATGACCTCTCAATGCTCGTCAAAAATGGCCGCAAGGTCAGTGTGAGCAGCAATGGCAAGAGCAGCTTAACTGTCCATGGCTACTATGGGGGAAGCGACACAAACTTCGACCGACTGGCCGACACGGGGGTTCCGACCGCTCTTGACGCGAGCGGGGCAGTAAGCTACCCAGCAACGGAATCCGTAGCAATCATCTTCTGGGCAGATTGGCCAAGTTCAACCACCCCAACTAACCCGCGCGACCCAACCACAGGGGTCGTCGCTTCCAGTGGATCTGATCTTAGCCTCGGCTTTCTGGACAATGGGGTCTTTACGATTGATTCAAGTCTTTGGCGAGTCAATGGGAAACCTCGCTATAACCTCATCAAGTCTGTCACTTTCTCCGGGGCAGGGACGAGAGCTGTTACTGTAACGATCGTCGCAGAAGCCCTTCCCAACACGCGATCGACCCTTGGCTCGACGAGTCAGGCGCAAAGAAGCAAGCTGACCCTGACCAGAACCCTCTCGACAACGAGGGGCCTCTAGCCAAAGGGGGCCTCCAGTTTGGCCTTGGTACTGTCCCCCTAAAGATGCTGGGGATGAGTTCCGATCACTGAAAGGAGCCAGATCAAATTTGTTGAGAAAGACCGCCATGATCGGACAGTTAAAGCGAGAATCCTCTGCCAAGAGAAACAAGCACAAGAAGCTAAAGCTTGTCGCTCCTGGTGAGCGATTGGCTCGGGCTGCGGTTGATCTGATGCAGCAGACTTCTGTCAGCGACCTCTGTTTGCGCTCCCTGGTTGCAGCGGTCGATCTCACTTCGGCCCAGGCTGGTTACGTTTTGACCCCTGATCCAGACGATTCTGGTCTGTTGGTAACAGAAGCTGCCTACTCTCCGACGGGAGCCTTCGAGTTTCCGGAGAGGATCTTTTTGCAAGGCAGTCTTACTGGCAAGTGCTTCGATACTTTTCGTTCCCTGATCTGCCGCAGGTCTAGTCACGGAGCAGATATTGCAGAGTTTGGCTCCGAGGTCAAGTCGGCTGTGACAGTTCCCCTCTTTGGCAATCGCAACACACAAGAGCTCGCAACCCATGTCTTGGGGGCAATCACGCTTGTGTCTCTGACCGATGAGAAAGCCTTCAGCGAAGAGGATCGGAAACTCTTGGAAGGCCTGGCTGCTATGGTCAGTGTCAACATGCTGAACCTGAAGATGGAGGAGTTCCGCCGCCAGACAATCGTAGAGTCGCTTGAACGAATCTCTCTTTATCTCGAGGCGAAGGATCCTTTGACAAAAGGCCATTCCATGAGAGTCGCAAAGGTTGCGCAGGAAATCGCGGTGCGCCTTGGTCTGGATGCCAAGATGCAAGACGACATTCGAACGGCAGCGATTTTGATGGACATTGGCAACGCCTCAATTCCGGACTCCGTTTTGAAGAAGCCAGCTGGCCTCACCGACGAGGAGTACTCGATCGTTCGAATGCATCCTTTGGTGAGCTACGAAATCTGTGAAAAGCTAAGACTGTCTCCTCGGGTTTTGCAAATGGTGCGAAACCACCATGAGAGATTGGATGGAAGCGGCTATCCAGATCGCCTTCGTTCGAGCGAACTTCCCCTTGGCTTGCGAATCTTGTGTGTCGCAGATGCTTTTGATGCGATGAAGTGCCGTCGTCCTCATCGCGAAGGCCTCACCGACAGTGAGGCCATGAAACAGCTTTCGCTGGATGCTGGGACAAAGTTTGATCCTGGCGTTGTGCACACCCTTCGCGAGGTTTTGCACTCTGGCCACCTGAATGAAGTGTACGAGGTCGCAGCGGCATGACCCGCGAGACACACCGTATTGGGGTTGAGATCGGATCAGAAGTGATCCGTTTTGCCTTGTCCGATCATACATCTGAGCCAATTATCAAGGATCTCGTTGAGGTTTACTTGCCTGGTCTTTGCGATCAGAACGGCTGTTTGACTGACAAGTCACTTACTGTAAGTGCGATCAAGAAAGTGGTTGCCCAAGCAGGTTGGGCTGGCTTACCGAGCGTCTTTTCCATTCCATCGGATCAAGCCAGTTTCACCTGGAGCACACTTCCGGAGATTACTGGGAAGGAACTCCGAGAAGTCGCTCGGTTTAAAGTGAAGCGGCGACCTGGCCAGGTGGCTGATGAACTCACAGCAGCCGTCTGCCCTGGCAAAAGCGCCAGTGGTGAATCCTTGATCGTTGCTGCTCCTCGGCAACTGGTTCACCAGAGGGCGGACGTCTTGGCGAAGGCTGGGCTCAAGCCATTGGCGGCAGAATCCGAGGTTCAGGCAGCCTTGCGGTTAGTGAGTCGCTCGATCCAAGCCCATGACTGGCACCAGCAGGAATCGTCCCTCACGGTGGCCCTGATCACCCAAAACCGCACTCACTTTGTGGTGATTCAAGAAGGGGAACTCCGATTTGTCCGATCCGTCCGCCTTGGCATCCAACGCATTGAGCAGGCTTTGATGGATGCGACAGGCTTTTCTCCGGAACAAGCTCGCGAACTGCTCAGCAGCCGGCAGACTTGGCTGGTAGATCGACGCTTCGTTCGTCGCTTTGAGAATGAGACGGTTGTTCAGGCCGACATTTCCGATGCGATCAGTGCTTTGGCCAAGGAGTTCCGGCGGGTTTTGCAATACTTCCGAAGCCTCCATTCGACGAGGAGCTACTCTGGCATTTTTGATCGGCTCTACCTTTTGGGTGAAGGAACGCAGCTTCGCGGCTTCGGGGAGGCGGTCTGCGACTTTATGGGGGTGCCTGGTGTCGCCCTCCATCCCACAATCGGTCTCCCCCTCGATGTTGAATCTTCGACTTTCCAGTCCTTACCAAGGATAGAGAGTGGCTTCGCTGTCGCAATCGGTCTTGCCACATCCCCCTACCAATGTCCCCATCTTTTACAGGAGGAAACGAATGACGAATCCTATCATTGGAAGCGCGAACCAGCCTCGGTCTCTTGACCTAGTTGCAAACCTCTTGGAAACTTGGGATGATGAAAAAGTTGAAAAGGCTTCGGTTCATTTTCCCGGGCTGAATTTAGGAGTCATCGCCTTGGTTAGCTTGGCGGCTGTGGCTAGTTCTATCCTCTTTATCGAAAGTCGTTTAGCTAGCCAGGTAAAAGCCATACAGTTTAAAGTTATCCAGGTAACTAAAGAGGCCAATCGCCTTGGAGTCAGATCCGATGGATCCGGATCAGAAGCGACCTTAAAACCTGCTTCCTTAGACTCAGCAAAGCGACAAAACGACAAGTTTGTGAGGCTGCTGGCCACTACCTTTTCTGAGACGGATGCGACCTTATCCCTTTCTTCTGTTCGCTTAGAATTTGCGGACGGGGATGTCATCGCTCGCGGCGGTGGGAGCGCGGCAAACATCCCACGCGGGACGATGTTTGCTCAAAGACTTACTCAGAAACTCGCGGGATACACAGTAGTCATCAATAGCATGGAACGAAAGCCTGAACTTGGTCCTCAGGCGGTCACTTTGCAGTTCGAAATGTCGCCTTCAGGACAAAAGAAGTGAAAAATTTGCACAAAACCCCACTCACGGCGACGCAAAAAAAATCACAACTTGGTATACTTCTGATGATTGTGGCGGCAGGTCTCACTGCTGTCACCTCAGGGATGAGAGTTTCTGACATGTCAGGACTGATCGAAAAGCAGAAAATGCTACTGCAGACCAAGGAAAAAGAGTTGAAAGGCACGGATGCCGGAACTCAGGAAGGTCACGACAGCTCAAGGGAGCTTCAGCCTTCTTCTACCGCCCTGCGTGACTTTGCGGATCAAGCTGCCATATTGGCAAGCAAACGCAACGTCCAGCTTGAGCGAGTCTCCAGCACCCAATCCTCTTCTCAACCAGCGGGTGGACAAAACACGCACAACATGGTTCCACAGGAAGTCGAATTGATCCTTACAGGATACAGTCTCGACCTCTTCCGAACCATCGATGACCTCCGTCTCAGTGGCAATGCCTTTCAATACACGTCTATTGAAATAAGCAGAAACCAACAAGGACAAGCGCAAAAGGGTCAGAGCCGAGCCTCGATCAAAGCGCAAGTCTTTGGCCGGGCGGAGTGATAATCGATGAATGCAGGTCAGAAGAAAGGAACCATTATTGGGGTTTTTCTCGCCTTTGCCATCCTGGCAGGGATCGCCCTCACGGCTCAAAACACCCTCAAAACAAGGGATCTTGTCTCGAAGAAGGCCCCAGAAGCAGCGACCCAACCGACTGAAGGAGAAGCCAGCCCGGTCTTGCCAGACGGCGACCCAATGGCAGAGCGCAACTTCGAGAACTTGACTCAGCCAGGAAGCGATCCACAGGGAACAGAGACAGGAGGCCAGAACGCACCCCCAAGCTGGACCATGCCTGCCCCCCAAATTCCGCAAACCAATCAGCCTGGCAGTGACCCCGGCCAAGCACGACCAGGAAGAATGCCTGGCGAGCTGGATCCACGCCGCGGGGTTCCTCCCTATTCCCCGAACTTTCCCAACATCCCCCTGAATCCTGGCCAAGAAGGCATTCCAAGCGAAAGACTGCCTGGTCCGACGGATATTCGACCCTCCCCGAACCCTGGTCAAACCGGGAGTTCAACCGACCCTAACCAGCCACCTGTGGCAACTGTGACCCAGGTGCGCCTCCAAGCTGTCGTTGTGGTTGACGAGCCGATCGCCTATTTAGAGATCGGAGGCCAAGGAGTTAAGGCCCTAAAGAGAGGAAGCGTGATTACACCCAAAACTAAAATCAAGGACATCTCCCCGAATGAGATCACCCTCGCCATAGATGGTAAGACCAAAGTTCTCAGAGTTGGATCAACGGAGGCACTCCCATGATGGAGTTCGCTTATCTCGTTGCCACTTTGGCGACCGAGGGGATTAATGCTCCTGGCACCCCTTTCATTCCTGTTGCTCGCACAGCACCAGGCTTACGTCGAACAGTGCCGGGGACAAACAGCGACGGAAAAGTGAAGCAAGGCCGTATCCTTTGGCACAGCCTTGAACGACCAGGATTGCACCCTATTGGCACGCCTCCCAGTGTCACTCCAGTGCGATTCGCCCCTCAGCCACTGGTCGCACTGGCCATGAACCCTGCCGCTCGCCAACCCTTTGCCGTCCAGTCTGACAGCTGGGTTTTGACCCAGCGTCATACCCAGACCCTCCAGGCCCTGCTCCAGCGCCTAGCAACAAATAGCTCTGGCAAAGGGGCTGGATCGGAAGCCACACAGGTTGATCCTGTTCAATCAGTGACGACGACCACGATGCTCGAGAGAAGCCTTGACTCCTCCCCCAGCCTGGCTTCAGCCGAAAACCCTGTCCTCCCTTTGATCCAAGACCCTCTACCAGAAGGAAAGCAAATCGGGATTAGCGTCGCGGATCTCGAACTCCAACAGGTCTTGAAAATCATCGCCGAGCAATCGGGAGTAAGTGTGGTTTTGGCAGCGAAAGAGAACCCCAAGATCACGGTTCAACTCTCACGGATGCCCCTGGTTGACGTTTTGAGGGTGATCGCTGCCCTCACCAATTTGAGATTCCTGCGTGTCGGAGTCAGCTATGTGGTGGCAAGCGAGGATGTCTTAAAAACATCCTTCCCAGCAGAGTGGGCTCTGCAGTATCCGACCTCTGCCACGGCAACAACGCGAACCGTAATGCAAACCTACGTTTGCCAGTCGGTCAGTGCCTCTCAAGCCGTTCGACTCCTCACCACCATGTTCCCCAAAGACGAACTCAAGGTCGAGGTCGGGCCTGCTCCGATTGTGCCAAGTTTTGGTTCGGGAGCATCAGGCGGTGGCTCGGCCGTCACAGGCGGATCGTCCTCGAGTACTGGCTCGGCGAGCAGCACGAGTCAAGGCGGTGTGCAGAGTGGCACGACCGGCTCGGCGGATCGCACCCTTGTCATTCGCGGAGAGGAGAAAATGGTCGAAGAGGCGATGGCACTCCTGCGTAAGATTGACGTCCAACGACCCCAGATCCAGGTCAAAGTCGAAATTGTCGATGTGAACAACGAGGCATTGCGCGACCTCGGCATCACTTGGACCGCCTCGAATACTGTCGTAACCGAAAGAGCCCCCCGGGGGGTGAACTTCGGAAGCTTCGACCGAAACGCACAATCCTTTACGGGAGTGGTCAGAATTTTAGAGAATAGAAGTCAAGCCAAAACTCTTGCGACACCAGTAATCGCCATGATGGATGGCCAAACTGGTTATGTTCTTATCGGTCAGAGGATTAACTATCCGGTCGTCATCGGCACAACCCCGAACAACACCCCAATCTTTGATATCAAGGAAGAAAGGGTGGGTGTTTATTTGCAGGTTGGGGCGACGGTGAATGATGCCGGAGAGATCACCCTAAACCTCTATCCCCAAGTTTCCACCATCACTGGATTCCTCCAAGTACAAGGAGCAAGCTATCCCCAGGTCGCTACGAGGGAGGCCCAAACAACTCTGAGGGTCAAAAATGGCGAAACCGTGATCGTGGGCGGCCTGATCCGAGATGAGGAAATCCAAAACTGGGATAAAGTGCCGATCCTGTCGGAAATCCCCATCTTGGGTGAACTTTTCAAAAAAAGAAGGACTTCGCGCATTGCCTCTCAAGTGATTGTCAGCATTACGCCGACAATCATTAAGTAGGATGTATGCGGATCGAGCCCTTCACAATATCTTTATAGACGAAGGCTACGTCACGGCCGAAGTGATCGAAAAGGTACTTGCCGAGAGAGAGAATTCCTCTGAACCACTTGGCGAGTCCCTTTTTTCATTAGGCTACGTGACTCTTCCGCAAAAGATGAAGTGCGTTGCGCTCCAAACAGGTATCCCATTCATAGATGTCAAGACAACGGAAATCGACTCTCAGTTAGCGAAAAGAATTCCGCAAAAACTGGCGATGAGATGGAAGGCGCTCCTGGTGGATTCGAGCGAAACGGCAGCATCGGTCGCGATGGCTGATCCGATGAACTTTGACCTGATCGACGAACTCTCCCACCTGCTAGGGCTCGATATCGATCCGATGTGGGCGATTGAAGCTGATCTGGTCGAGAGAATCGTCGAGATTTACGGGGGATACAACGACCTCGAAGACATCCTGGGTGCAGCAAGCAAAGAAGTCGAAACCTCTGGCCTGGAGCTCAGCCAAGGGAGCGAAGAAGATCACGACAAGGTCGTCAGCCTCGCAGATGTCTCCGATGGGAGCCCCGTTGTTCAGTTTGTCAATGGTCTCTTTGCCCGCGCCATCAAGTTCCGCGCTAGCGACATCCATATTGAACCCCGCGCCAAGAGCGTTCGGGTGCGCTTTCGAGTCGATGGGATGCTGCGCGATATCATGGATGTTCCGCGAGAAATTCATCGCGCTGTCGTGAGCCGGATAAAGGTAATCAGTGGGCTCGATATCGCAGAGCGAAGAATTCCCCAAGATGGCAGATGCTCGATGGTTTCGGCGGAGGGAGATTTCGACTTTCGCATCGCGACTTACCCTACGGTGAACGGCGAGAAGGTCACTGTTCGCGTTCTTGACAAACGGTCTGGCATTCGCGAGGTTCAAAGCCTGGGAATCGCTAACCTCGCGCTCCAAGAGCTTTTGCATTCGGTCGAGCAATCCCAAGGCCTCGTTCTGGTCACTGGTCCGACAGGGTCTGGAAAGACAACGACTCTTTACTCCTTGCTCAACCATGTAAATCGGGGAGATCGTCAGGTCATCACGATCGAGGATCCTGTGGAATACCAGATGGAGGGGATTGTTCAGGCGAACGTGAATGTCTTGGCTGGTTTGACCTTTGCAACCGGACTTCGGGCCATGCTCCGTGAACGTCGAGAGCACCATCACGCT
>JALOLT010000065.1 GCA_025455775.1 Fimbriimonadaceae bacterium | reverse complement strand
ACTGAAACTGAAATCAAAATTTGAAACTGAATTAGTAAAAAGTCGTTTCCTTTCCGTTTTTCGGCTTGACCTTATTTCCAAGGCTGGTGGAGTGCGTCAGCCCGCTGGGCACAAAGTGCAAGTGACCCCTAGCGACCGTGCTACATACAGTAGATCTATAATCTGAGTGCATTGTTTGTTTGGCCGTATTGTCAGTTCAGTAACTTTACGGAGTTTTTTTTGAACGTAAATTGCCAAGTATAGTTACAATGAATCGGGCTATTGCTGGGCGCAAAGTGGAAAGTTCAGTTTGGAAGTACTACGATTACGTCACTACAACAGACAAATGTCGATGCCTGGTCCCTGACAAGACTGGCAAGGTGTGCGGCAAAGAGATAGCTGGCCGTAATTGCACAAATTTAAAATGTCACTTGAGCTCGTCTCATCCGGATGCCTATGCTGAGTGCATTTCAGCTGACAAAGACAAGAAATCTCACGCTGCAGTTTCCAAGACAAGCGCAATGGAAAAAATGAGCGACAACAAGAAACAAATAACTATTCAGCAGACAATGCAAAATGTTGGAAGAATTTACCTAGCAACATCTGTTGAGCACATCAGTCGCCAGAATGCAATGCTAAATTTTGTAGTCGACAGCATGAGCCCTGTGTCACTAGTCGGGCACAAGTCATTCCAAAACTTCTGCCCTACAACAACCAAACTCCACAAGGCAATAATGCCGACGAATCGTTGGCACCAGCTCTGAAACGATTTCGCCATCTGGCTGCCAAGTTTTGCAACGGACAGCCTTGTGACGCCTGCTCCAGAAACTATTCAGTCCGACCTTATGAAGTACATTCTCGAATTGCGAAATTTCAATGCTCAGCAGGCTACTGATCCTATGGAGTTCTGGCACAATAGGCGGTCAACCTACACGAAACTTGCACCAGTGGCAGAAGATACTTTGACAGCACCAGCCTCGCAAGCGTTTGTCGAAAGAATTTTTTCTGTTTGCGGCATGTTGACGGCTGGACGCAGAAATAGAACAGAAAAGTCCTTGGAGACCCGTGTATTCCTGAAGATAAATAGAGACTTCGTCTAGACTAACAGTACAAAATTACTTTTGTATGGTGGCTGTGATTTATTACTCGAAACTGTGTCTTCTTCTGTTGTGTTTCACTTTATAAATAGTAAGATGTAAAATGACTAAAAACTGAAACTGAAACTGTAAGTGAAATTGTATGTTTAAAACTGAAACTGAACTGAAACTGAAATGACTTCCAAAACTGAAACTGATACTAAAACTGAAATCATAACCATAAAACTAACTGAAACTGAAACTGATTTGAAATTTTAAAACTGGAATATCACTGGTCATGACAGTCACGTAAAACAACAGCAAACTACGAAACAGTTTGTCGTTTGCTTTGAGGCTCATCGCGAAGAGCTTTCGGATCATGAGTTCTTAGCGCAGGGCACCCTTTACCCAGATGTCATCGAAAGTGGCTCTGCTACGGCAGCGAAGATCAAAACTCACCATAATGTCGGCGGCTTACCAGCTTGGATGACAATGAAGGTTGTAGAACCCTTACGTTGGCTTTTTAAAGACGAGGTTCGCGACGTTGGACGAAAGCTCGGTTTGCCAGAAAACGTCGTGGATCGAGAGCCATTTCCTGGGCCAGGTCTTGCGGTTCGGATCCTGGGGGAGGTGACTCCTGATCGGGTGGAAATTGTTCAGGATGCTGATGCCATCTTTCGAGAGGAGATCCGCCGTAACGGATTACAAGTCGGAATCTGGCAATCCTACGCTGCCCTCCTGGATGTGAGAAGTGTTGGGGTAATGGGTGATGAGAGGACTTATGAACGGCCAATCGTCTTGAGAGCCGTTAAGAGCGAAGACGCAATGACGGCAGATGCTTTCCCCTTCGATTTTGCGTTTCTGAGCCTTGTTGCCAGACGGATCGTGAACGAAGTGAAGGGTGTCAATCGCGTTCTTTATGACTTAACGAGTAAGCCACCTGCCACGATTGAGTGGGAGTAAGAGTGTTCTCATGCTAGCAGCTTCTCTTCCTTTCCTTTTGGCATTGGTTGATCCTGGTCAGGCCACGCCAACCACTTATCAGGATCAGAGAAGCGGGATCCGTTTCTTCCGAGATGCTCCGCCTGACATGTTCCCTGCCTACTGGCTTCGAGAACCGATCTCAGCACAATCTGAGCCTCTGGCATCCGAGGAGTGGGAACGGACTCGGTTGGCATTGCTCCGCGCGATGGACCGCTATCCTCCTTCCGTCTTGAAGCAATACCTTTCGCGAATTTATCTCGTTCAGTCGATGAAATTCTATGGCGTTGGCTATGCTGGAACCCATACTCAAAGTCACATCTATATCGCTAATAGTGGAGTGAGGCGCGGATTTTCTAATGTCTTTTTAGAGGCTACTTTCCACCATGAGTTTGCCCATGTGCTCCAGCTGCGCCAGCCGAAGTTCTTGGATCGCGCAGGATGGTCGGCTGTGCTCCCTTCCGGATTTCGGTATTTGGGTAACGGACTCTTAGCCGTAAAGTCCGGCACTCACAGTGTCTCATATGATGCGAGCCTTCATCCTGACGGTTTTCTGGCTGAGTATTCAAAGAGTAGTCTGGACGAAGACTTTTGTCTCATAGCAGAGGGGTTGTTTCTGGGTAAGCCGACTTTCTGGGTTGCCTATGATCGCCATGAGAAGTTGCGGCGCAAGATTGACTTGGTTATTCAATTCTATAGTCGGATTGATTCATCGTTTACGGAAGAGAAGTTTCGCTCTTGGGCAAGGTAAGGGCTTGTGCCACCGCATTTGGCGTAATAGTTTAGAGAATTTCAGATTCTGAGCTGCCTGGAGCGAGGAAGGGGGGCGGAAACTGGTCGCGGCGGGGCAGACGAGGGACGAGCGAAGCGAGTCGCGAGGAGGGTTTGGCCTTGGGCCGCCGCGACCAGCCAAAATCTGAGTGGCTGGTGAGAAAGCGGTGCTAAGGCACGGCAAAAGAAGAGTCCCAGCAAGGTTTGCGCAAAGATGAACGTTGAAGGGCAAACTTCGCCAATGGCGTAAGGATCTGAAGGGATAGACGGGAAGTGGAAAGTTTCATGCACCAGAACTACTTTGACCACGCAGCGACGACCCCGGCTCTGCCGGAGGTTCGAGAGGCTGTGTGCCACGCGATGGCAGAGGTTGGGAACCCCCACTCGATTCACCAATCCGGACGCTCCATGCGCGACAAGGTGGAGTGGTCCAGGCAGGAGGTCGCTCAAGTCATCGGGGCAGATGATCCGCAACAGATCATCTTTACCAGCGGAGCCACAGAAGCAAACAACTCCTTGCTTCATCTGCCACAAGAGCTCTGGGTTTCGCCATTTGAACATTCCTCAATCAGGGAACTCTCGTCAAAGGTCTTATCCAATAAGGGATGGGAAATTGAGGCAGGTCCAATGCAAGGAACAGTTAGTGTGATGGCGGTGAACAATGAGACAGGAGCGATCCTCACCCACCCCCTCAGCGGCAACCATAACCACTCGGATCTCACTCAGCTCGTCGGCAAGAAGCAGGTCACGCTCCAGGGTCTCCAGAGTGCATCGTTTAGCGGACACAAGTTTGGGGGACCGATGGGGGTTGGAGTTCTCTACCTCGAAGATCCATCCAGCTTTCCGGCGCTCCAAAGAGGGGGTGAGCAAGAGTTCGGACTCAGGGCTGGCACCCTCAATGGCCCTGGCATTGTCGGGCTGGGAGTCGCCGCCGCCATCGTCCGGCAGAAGAACTTAGATCAAGAAGAAGAGAGAGTGAGGGAGCTACGGCAGATCGTCAAGGAGACATTGTTGCCAGTGGGGCCCCACTACAATGAGTCGGAGAACCAGAGCCCCTGGATCCTCTCGATCGCGATTCCTGGGGTCTTAGCAGAGACCTTGGTGATCGAGGCAGACGTAAGAGGATACGCGATCAGTTCTGGTGCAGCCTGCTCGAGCGGTTCAACGGAACCGAGCCATGTCTTGATGGCATTGGGTCTGCCGCTCGACCTGATTCGGAGCACGATCAGGATCTCGTTTGGGCCATCCAACACGAAGGAATCGGCCTCAGGTTTGGCTCAGTGCCTGGTCGACAGTACCAAAAGGCTCACGAAGCCTTGACCCTACCGAGTATTTTTGCAACCCTTGCTCACTTCTTGGCGTCACAACCTTTGGCGTAAGACTTAACTTTGTCGGCGCCAAGTGATCAGGATCTCGCTCCGTGCGGTTTACCTCTTCACGGACTGCAAAGTACAGGTAACTTTCATCGCTTGTGAACCAGATTCTCGCCTCGGGGTTTCGCCAGAGATATCCGCGGGATCAGTCTAGCTTAGAGGTCTGGAACAAGAATTGGAAGGAAATACGGAAGGAAATTGAGTTCTTGGCTCGGATCTTGCAAAAAGTTTCGTACACTGAGTTGGGCTAATTTCCAGCCATCGTTGAGATCAAAAAATCATGCCAGTTGAAAACGGATTGCCCCAGCAAGTAAGACGCGGAAAAGCCATCACGGTTCGCGCTCATGGTCGACACTCATACATCGACGCCAGCAAGCACATGCTGATGGACGATGCTGAGCCAGCGGCTGATGAATTGCTGGAAATGGAAGAAGTCGAGGAAGAGGAGGAAGAAGCTCCTGCACCTCAAAATGACGACTCCGAAGAACTTGAAATGTGGATGCGGCAAACCCGCCGTGCTCACCTTCTGACTCCAGGCCAAGAAGAAGATCTTGCCAAAAAGGTTCAAGCAAAGGATTTGGCGGATCAGGGTAAGTGGACAAAGGTTGCAGAATTGATGAACCTGCCGCGGGACTACGACTTCAGCGACTTTGAACGCAAGGACGTCATGAAGCTGGGTGTCCAGGCCAAGCAGCAGCTGATCGAGAGCAACTTGAGGCTTGTCGTTTCGATCGCCAAGAAGTATAACGCCAGGGGCATCCCCCTCGCCGACTTGATTCAAGAAGGCAACTTAGGTTTAATCCGAGCGGTCGAGAAGTTTGACTGGCGAAAGGGCTTCCGGTTCAGCACCTATGCCACGTGGTGGATTCGCCGCGCCATTGCCCGCGCCATTATCAACCAGGGTCGGACAATTCGGATTCCCGTTTATGTTGCAGAACTCATTAACAAGGTCATGAAGACTGCCAACAGTCTGCAACAGGAACTGCATCGGGAGCCGACTCCCGAGGAAGTTGCGGAGCGAGTGGGGATGTCGCCCGATCGCGTTCAGGAAATGCTTCGGGTTGCTGTCGAGCCTCTCTCTTTGGAAACGCCGGTCGGCGAAAAGGATAACAGCTCCATCGGAGACTTCATCCCGAGCAATGGCATGCCAACGCCAACGGATGTCACCTGGAACTTGATTCGACGCGAAGAAATTGATGGGATTTTGGGTCGCCTCACAAGCCGCGAACGAGACGTGGTACGGCTCCGCTTTGGACTGGATGATGGCAGAGCGAGAACCCTGGAAGAAGTTGGTAGTGCGCTCAACGTGACTCGCGAGCGAGTTCGCCAGATCGAGCTCCGAGCCATGAAGAAGCTCCGCCATATCGGCCAAGAACTCGCTTCTCAGGGCTTCACAATCACCCCCGCCCCGAATTGATCGGCAAGGGTTCTCCGCGGCCCTTCAAACGAACTGCCCCCCATTCGCAACGTGGAAAGGGGGGCAGTTCTACCTCACCTCTAGCTCTTAAAGACCTGAGTCATCCTCAGCAGCATTGTTTCCAGAGTTTCTACCGGGGTGTAGCTTGGCTTTTGCCCCTTGAGTTGGGCATCGGCTTCGACGAGCAGATCCATGGCCCGGCTGAGCTTCTGGTAATTGACCTTCTTAGCGGCTTGAATGAAGCGCCTTTGGCTCCAGTCCTTTTCGTCAGCGATGCTCTTTGCTGGGAGTTGATCTTTTACAGCCTGGCTAAGGTTTGAAAAGCTCGCGCCTTCGTCCAATATGAGGCGAGCTTGCCAAAGAAGCCTAAAGTGGCGCGAGATGAGGGGGAAGAGTTTCCCGAACGCTTGCTCCTGAACCTTGTTTGATTTGCTCAGCATGAGCTTTAGGAGGCCGAGAGCTGTTGCTGACTGCCCAGCCACGATGGCATCAACCAGTTGAAACACGTTGTATTCCTGATCCGGGCTCACCGTGTCGCGGATATCCTTTTCGGTGATCGCTGGGGCCTCTCCCACATAGAGGGCCAGCTTTTCGACCTCGGCGTAAGCGTCGCCAGGGTGATCACTCTTCATTTCGGCAAGGAGAGCAGCGGCGGCAGGGCTCATTTTTTTCCCGAACTCCAACGCCTTGTCGCGCAATGCGTCGGAAGAGAGGCTCTTTTTGGGGAGGTCAAATCGGACAACCGCACCAAATTTGGAAACTTTTTTCCCCCACTTGGTGATATTGCTTTCGATGGTGGCAGTGCGGCTTTCGTCGCCGATTTCGTCGTCGCCCACCAGAATGATTCGGCCTGACTCGGGAACCTCCGCGAGGTTGAACGTAAACTTCTCGGGATCAAGTCGGCCGACGTTCCGAACGACCACAACTCGGGAGTCAGCGAGGAAGGGGATCTGCTGGGCAGAAGCAATCCACGAGCTTGGTTCTCGTTCGCTGGCGATACAGGATTCGAAGTCGAGATCATCTGGGCTAACTCCCCACGTTTGAAGCAAGTCGGAGAGGCCTTTCCGACGTCCGCTTGAATCATCGCCGGCAATCAAGATAACCTTTTTATCCATTCTTCTTGACTTCTTGATCTTTCAGAGAGGGGTCTTTTCCTTTAGCTTCTGGGCGAACTCTTTGACTTTCACCTTGGTTTCAGCCACTGTTTCCGGCGAAGCTTGATTTTGGCTAAAGAAACCTTCTTCGTATTGTTGCACCAAGTCGAAGGCAAGAGGGGAAGCTGTTCCCAACTGGGCACTCGACTGTTCGACAAACTCCCGGAGAGTTTGGCTAAAGCGCCTTGGGTGGCCAGTTTTTTTCTCAATCAGCAGCTGAAACTTCGTTTGAGACCGGTGGAAATCGAGCATCACCTTGTCGCCACGAGGTTGGATTTTGGAGATCAAGCTCCTGAGCCCGAAAAAGGCGAGAACAAGACCGAGACCGACTCCAAGGGCAGTGATGGTCGTGACAAACCACTCGTTTTCCCAAAGGGGGCGAGCCGCGCTATTGGGTTCTGGACTGATATCCTGAGCCCCTTCGGTCGCATCAAACGCGACCCATCCGTGGTCTTCGAAATAGATTTCAGCCCAGGCGTGGAAGTCTCTCATCCGGACCGTATAGGTGCCGTCGTTGTTTCTTTGGGTGGGCTGTATCAGCCAGCCAATGGTGTAGCGGCTGTGGAGGCCGACCGCTCTGGCCATGAGGGCGACAGATGATCCATAGAGGTCACAGTAGCCTTCTTGGGATTCGAACAGGAAGTGGTCAACTGGGTCGTTGCCAAAGGGAACAGCCGGTGCTTGGAGGTTGTACTTTGTATTGGCAGCGACATATCGCGTGATGGCAAGGGCTTTCTCGTAGTCTGTCATGGCATCTTTTGTCACTTCCAGAGCCAAGTCTCGAACCCTTTCCGTCACCCGATCGGTTTGTCGGAGAGGTCTGGCTAAACCTTGCAGAGGGGGGGGCAGAATTGATGTAGTAGGCTCGCCGAGCGGGACAGCAGCGTAAAACTGCATGGGGCTCATCACCGTCTCGGTTGCCTGGTAAAGAACTTCGCCAGTTCTGGTTCTCTGCACGGCTCGTCTGCTTCCCATGTATTCGATGACTGGGCCAGGGCCGGGCAGTTGAGTAAAGACCATCCCTGTTGGAACAATGGTGATCTGGATTTCTTCCCATTCTTTCAGGGGCTCTGATTCGGGAACTCGGTTCGGGAAGAGTTGGACGCCACCATATCTTCCGGTCGAGAAGCCTCGGTTGTCTCGCCAGGGAATTGCTTCTTCTGGGAAGCGGCTGAAGGGTGACGACCATCCTCTCCGACCATAGGAGATATAGGAGTCCGTGCGAAGAAGGCGGGGCTGATCGATCCTGATTTGGAATGCGGGGGCGCCACTTTGAGTTCGGGGCCCCTGGCCGATCATCTGCTCGGCTTGGGTTTCTTGTGAAGCGTTTTGGGGACTCTGTGGAGGTCTCTGCACTTCATTGGGTAGGGAGACGCGAACAGCTCCACTCACGCCGCTTAAGGATTGGCGGAGCACAGGGGCACCAGCCAGCGAAAGAAGAATGATAGAGCCAGCAGCGGCGAAAGCCCAGCCTGGCCCAGCCATCCAGCGCCACCGATCTTTCTTGAGCAGTTCTGGGTCGAAGCCGAGTCTTTGAACGCGTTCCATCATCACGCGCTGGTGCACCCTTGCGTAGAGCACCGCCACGCAGATCAAAAAGGCGAAGAACAGGATCGTGCCAGGGCGATAGGTATCGAAGGTTCCGACGAGGCCAAAGAGAGCAAGCGCAGGAAGGCTCGGAAAGAGGAGGGTTGCATCCCGCCAAGCAGCTAGGTTGCCAGCGATCACCAGCATGGAGAGCACAGTTGCGGCAAAGAGCTGGAATGGGAAACCCTCTTCTGGCAAGATACTATTGATGGTCCGGGTGGCGAAGACCGCGCTCAAACAGAGGACAGCACAGACCCAGCCGTCGTACTGGATCACCTTGGAGTCTTTCAGTTTTGTGGAGATGAAGTACCCGATGATGCCGGCGAAGAGTGCTGCTCCGGCCAAGGTCAGAGCGAGGGTCATCTTGGTGAGAGAGGCGGCGATTGCATAGGTCGCCATGACCCCACCCATGATGGCTAAGAGATGGTCGAGAAAGGTTCGATGAGGTGAAAACTTCATCGTGCGAGTCCTCGCTTTTCGCTTCGGGGAACGACGATGACATGGGCACCTGCCTGCTCGAGTCGGCCAATGTAGCCGGGATCGGTCGCAGGTTTCACTCCTTTTACAAATCCGTATTCGAGGGGGTCATAGACCAAGACGTTGACTCTGATATCGTGGAGGCCAGAGATCGTTCCTGGCAGGGATTCATCTTGCACGGCAAGGAAGAGCACGATGGTTTCTCCAGGTTGCACGCTCCGCGAGTGGCCGGATAGTTCGTCTGAAAGCGTCAATTCTCTGTCTGGTTGAATCTCAGTGAGAACATCGCGGATCGACCTTTCCCTAGCCTCGCTATGTTCCGATGATCTGGTTCTGTCTTCGAGTTGGGGAAAGAGGACGAGGGCACTTTTCTTCGCGTAGTCGCTTGCCAGGAACATCGCGTTGCCACACATGGCTTCGAAAGTTGAGGATTCTTCGTCGCCGACTTCAGTTCCTCTTTCCCGTTGGAGGAGAAAGTGAATAAAAATCCCTGAGCCAGTTTCAAACTCCTTTACCATTAGGCGTCCCCGTCTGGCACTGCTTCGCCAGTGGACGTATCGAAGGGGATCCCCAGAGACATACTCCCGGATGCCTCGGGGCTCCAGACCTGCCCCTTGCTTTCTTCCGGAATCGAGGTCGCTTGCTCCCCAGCCGATCATTGGCTGCAATTCTTCTAGTACAGGAATTGGTGCAGGATAGACAACTAACTCCACGATGTCTGTCGGATAGTTGAGAGAGGCACTCACGAGGCCGAGGGCATCCGTTGCTGTGGCAGTGAGTTTCGCCCATCGGTACTTGCCGCGACGAGTGGGGGTGAACCGGTATCTGGTTCGGATCGGCTGGTCATAGCTGGGAGCGACTGGTAAGGCAGGTTCGAGATCTTTAACCACGAGTCGATCCGGGAGACCATCCTGAACTGTGACCAAGGGTCTTTGCAGCTTTCTTTCGCTCCAGACGATGACCTCAACCGTTACCTGTTCCCCCACTTTTACGGCTGGGGAGGCGTAGCGTTCGAACCGCAGATATCTCACGGCCAGATAGGCCTGGAGCCTCGCAGCGAGCAAGGTGAAAATCACGGCAGCTGCCATGTAGAACAGGGCAGGCGAATCCACCAACACTGCCATAACAATGAGGAACACGGACGACCACGTTAGCGCGATCGACGCGTAGTAGTTCATTCGGTGCATTCTCTGCATGATTCGCTCAACCTACTGCATCGGGGAATCGAAGGGTGGCTCGGTGTTTAGACGATGACCGGGGTCGGGGCAGGAACAGAGTTGAGGATCTGGCTCACGACTTGGTCGCCTCCCGTTCCCCTGGCTCGTACTTCACCCCGGACGATGATTCTGTGGCCGAGGACAATGGCAGCGACTTCTTTCACGTCATCGGGCCGTACATAGTCGAGCCCCTTCATGGCTGCGTGGGCCTGAGCGGCGAGAAGCATGTTGAGAGAACCGCGGGGGGATGCGCCGAGAGAGAGTTGGCTCGACTCTCTGGTGGATCGTACGATGTCGACAACGTACTCCCGGATGGAGTCGTGGACATGGACGCTTCGGCAGACTCCTTGGGCACTGACCAATTCACTGAGCGAGGCGACCTGCCTCAATGTATCGACCGGGTGGGTGAGCTGCTGGTTACGCAAGATGTCGGCCTCGGCAGATCGCGACGGGTATCCGACTGCGACCCTTGCAAAAAACCGGTCGAGCTGAGCCTCCGGGAGGGGATAGGTTCCAGTCATTTCGATGTTGTTCTGGGTTGCGAGAACGAAGAATGGCTCCGGAAGGGGTCTGGTGACCCCGTCGCTCGTGACCTGTCGTTCTTCCATCGCTTCCAAGAGGGCAGCCTGAGTCTTGGGAGTGGCGCGGTTTACTTCGTCTACCAGAACGACGTTGGCAAACAGTGGCCCAGGGCGGAACTCAAACTCGTTTGTGTTTTGGTTATAGATGCTGGAGCCAGTGATGTCAGAAGGGAGCAGGTCTGGCGTGAACTGGATGCGGCGGAACTCTCCCCCGATCGCCCGCGAAATCGCTTTCGCGAGGGTGGTCTTCCCGACTCCTGGTACGTCTTCGATGAGGAGGTGGCCCCCGCAAAGAAGGGCGAGGACAGTATTCCGAACCGTTTCTTCTTTTCCCACGATGGCTCGGCTGATTTCTGCACTGATGGCGTTGGCTAGGCTTTTTACGTCGCTTGCGTTCAAGGTATCCCTCGTTAACTTCCCAAAGACATCCCTCGAAAAATTCCTCGCCCTGAGATATCTCCCAGCGGCGGAAACCCTCGTGTCTTTGACTTCCGTACGCCGAGTCTAGGCCAGATGTCTTCAAGGTGTCTACAGGAAAATCCGAGAAGGGGACATAATCCGCCCGATGGCGAGTGAATGTGTGATTGGTGTCGATCTTGGCGGTACAAACGTCCGAGCCCAGGCTCTATATCCAGACGGATCGAAAGCAGGCAAGAGGGTATCTCAGCGGAGCTTTGCTCAGTCGGGCACCGAGAAGATCGTGGATCAGATCGTGCTGACGGTTCGCGAGGCAGTGGAATCGGCTGAGGGCAAGGTGAAAGGGGTGGGAGTCGCGATTCCTGGCCATGTCGATGACGTTCACGGACTGGTTCGGTGGTCTCCCAACTTTGGGGATATGGTGGACGGCGTCTTTCACTATTGGAAAAATGTTCCTCTCAAGGCAGCTATTCAAGATGAGTTGGGTCTTCCTTTGGTGACGGCTAATGATGCCAACGCAGCGGCTCTTGGGGAATATATGTTTGGTGCGGGTGAAGGAAAGGCTCGGTGCTTGGTGATGTTCACTTTTGGCACTGGGGTCGGGGGCGGAGTCGTGATGGGGCCAGAATCAGTTTTTGGCCACGCCAAGGGCCCCCTCTTGTTGGTGGGTGGTAACGGGGGAGGTGGTGAGTTGGGCCACGTCACTCTGAACCACGAGGGAATGGACTGCACTGCTGGCACCTATGGGGCCATGGAGGCCTACTGCCAAAAGGATGCCCTGATTCGCAGGGCTCAGTACCAGCTTGTTCGCGGGCGAGAGTCTGTGTTGGTCGATATGGTGGATCACGATTTCTCGAAGGTTACGCCAGAACATCTGGCTAAAGCAGCGGATCAGGGCGACGAACTGGCGAAGGAAATCTGGGAGTACTTCGGAGAGTGGATGGGGGTCGGAATCGGAAACTCGGTCAACATCTTCGCGCCGGACATTGTGGTGATTGGGGGTCAGATCTCGAAAGCTGCGGCACACTTTCTGCCTGCCGCTCGAAAGTCGCTCCGAAGGGTTGCCATACCATCCCTCTTTTCGGATGTTGAGTTCAAGACCGCGCACCACATCGATGACGCAGGAATCTATGGCGGAGCAGCCCTTTCGGTGGAGAGGCATATTGTCGAGGGATAGACCCTCCCCAAGTCAGTAAGATAGGTATCCTTGAGACTCGCATGACAGAAGTGATCATGCCCAAAATGGGCGACGGTATGGAGGAAGGAACCCTCCTCGAATGGCTGAAGAAAGAGGGTGACCTCGTTAAGTCAGGAGAAGTCATTGGGACAATCCAAACCGATAAGGCAACCTTGGAGCTGACGGCCCCTGGGAAAGGGAAGTTGGCGGGAATCCTGATCGGGCCAAACGATACGGTTCCTGTTGGCCAGCCAATTGCCGCCCTTCTGAAGGATGGAGAATCTTTGCCAGCCTCTTGGGGTGGCGGTTCTGGCTCGACACCTGCGCCGTCAGCTAGTTCTGAGCCTGCACCCTCTGCTGCTGTGACAGCCGCTGTTGCACCTGATGTCAGGGTGAAGGCGAGCCCCTTGGCCAGAAAGATTGCCGAAGAAGCAGGGCTCAACCTGGGTCTCGTCGTTGGTTCTGGGCCTCAGGGTCGCATCGTGGAGAAGGATGTTAGGGACGCGATTGCCTCCGGGGTCGGTAAAGCGACTCCTGTGGCTGCCCCTGTCGCTGCCACTCCGACCGCTGCTCCAGCAGCCGCTCCTGCTCCAGCAGCCCTAACCATTCCGACAGTCGCTGTGACAGCAGAAGATTCCAAGGTCAAGTTGAACCGCTTGCGCCAAATCACGGCAGAACGCACGACTGCCAGCAAGCAGCAAGTACCCCATTTTTATGTCACGGTAGAGGTTGATCTCGAAAAGATTGACGCCCTGAGGAACCTCTTTAAGGATGAGCAAGGGGGGAAGGTTTCGGTTAATGACTTCATCATCCGAGCTTCAGCCCTCGCCCTTCGCGAACTTCCTGTCGTGAATAGCACCTACCAGGGTGATCACCTGTTGCAATATGGCGCAGTGAACATCGGAATGGCGGTCGCACTTGAAGACGGACTCACAGTTCCTGTCATTGCTAACGCTGATCATCTGACTCTTCGCCAGATTTCTGAGGCAAGCCGCATCCTGGCGGCAAAGGCCAGGGATAACAAGTTGGCTCCTAATGAACTGAGCGGCTCGACCTTTGCGATTTCGAACATGGGAATGCTCGAAGTCGAGAACTTCGGGGCGATCATCAATACTCCCAACGCGGCAATCGTTGCAGTGGGAACTGCACGAAAGAAGGTGATCGTGGGCGAGAATGACGAACTCGAAATCAGGCTCAGAATGAACCTCACGGGATCTTTTGACCACCGCGTCGTGGATGGTGCCGTCGGGGCGAGGTTTATGAACATTCTCAAGACCTACCTGGAAAATCCGACTCGGCTTCTCTCGTAGATCCTACATCTCGCAAAAATGCCTGTTACTTGCAAAAGTAACAGGCATTTTTCATTTGTACAATGTATGGGAGTTTATCTTAGGCGTACTTTTAAGGTTTCTTGGGGCAAAACTTGCGAGAATCAGCGCAATGCCCCTGTGAGACCAGCCCCAATTTTCCTATTGAATGTGCGGGTGCGAACCAATATGGGACGATGGATTTCTAACCTTAAACTTTCAACCAAATTCGCAATTCTTGTTTCGACCTCGTTGGCCGTTCTGGTGTTGATCGGCGCTCTGAGCCTCACAACTCTTGGGCTCATGTCTAGCGGTTTAGAGGGGCTGTACAGTCACAGAATCCAGCCGATGGCAGATCTGAAGGTGCTCTCCGACATGTACGCCGTCAACATTGTGGACACGTGTCACAAGGTGAACAACAAGAACATCTCCTTTGAAGAGGGGATCAAGAATGTGGACGAAGCAGCCGCTGCCATTCAGAAGGCGTTTGACCGTTACTCCTCGCTCAAGCTGCCCCCGGCAGAAGCGGAGGGAGTCGCGCGTGTAACGGAGCTTGGTGAAAAAGGTAACCAGCTCATTCAGGAAATTCGAGCTTCCTTTGCCGCCAAAGATCCGGCAAGAGTGGCAGAAATAGCCTCGAAGAGGCTTTATCCTGTGATCGACCCGATCACAGTTGAGATCTCGAAGCTGCTGGACATGCAGATAGCGGGAGCACAGTCTGAGAACCGGGCGACCCTCGCCCAGGCAACAAAAAGCAAGACAGTTGGTATTGTCGCAGGGGTCGCGATGATTCTCCTCCTTGGGTTCGTGGCTCTCGTCATTGCTCGCAGCATCATCCTCCCAGTGAGAGAGATGACAAAAGCGATCCGCGCTTTTTCCGAGACAGGTGAGGAAATTCGCGTTTCTTATCAAGGCAAGGATGAGCTGGGAGACCTGACCCTTCAGTTTAGGTTCTTTCAAGACAAGCTCCGCGAGATTGCTGGGTGGGCGGCCCGCATTTCTCGCGGGGATCTTGCGGTTCGCATGGATGAGCGAATGGATCGTGAAAACGACCCGATTGGTCAAGCTCTGCGCCATACTTCCGAGTCCTTGAAGGCAGTCATCGGCACCATGAAGATGACCGCAACAGCCTTGAACGGTACCAGCGACCAACTCAAGCGAGAGGTCCAATCCAATTCGACAGACTTCCGAACTGTTCAGGATGCCATGCATCAGGTGACGGGGGCGACCTCCGAAACAGCACGCACAACAATGGAAATTGCCAAAGGCAGTGAGCAACTTGCCCATACTGCTTCGGAAGCCTCCCAGGCTATGGCGGAGCTGCAAAGGGTGATTTCCAGTGTGAGAGAAGGAACAGAAAAGCAAGCTGCTGCCAGTCACGATGCCGTGCAAGTGGCAGGTACAGGGGCGGCAGCGGTTGAGGCCACGATTACCAGCATGGAGAAGATCAACAGTCAGGTCGAAACCAGCGCGAAGGTGGTGAAGGTTCTGGGAGCAAAACAGGAAGAGATCGGCGAAATAGTGGCAACGATCGAAGATATTGCTGCCCAGACGAACCTCCTTGCCTTGAACGCAGCGATCGAGGCAGCAAGAGCTGGCGATCAAGGACGAGGTTTTGCCGTTGTGGCTGACGAGGTTCGCAAGCTGGCTGAACGGTCTGCATCTGCGACTCAGGAAATCGCGACCCTCATCGCGACCGTGCGTCAAGGAGTCGACCAGGCGATCCAGTCGATGGAAGACAGTACCGAGCAGGTTCGAAAAGGAGCAGAGCACAGCGCGGAAGCAAAAGCAGCACTGGCGGGAATCCTTGCTTCGGTGGAATCTGTGACAGACGTCGCAGAGGAGAACTTGCGGTTGGTAGAGTCGATCACGAGCGATGCCAGCAAAGTTGAGTCAGGGATAGACACTGTGGCTGCCGTGAGTGAGGAGACAGCTGCGTCGGCACAGCAGATGAGCGCCAATAGCCATGAGGTCGCCCAATCAATCGAGTCTGTGAGCGCGATGGTTGAGCGCCAGACAGAAAGTCTGGAGATCCTGATGATTCGCGCCGAGGAGCTTGGCGAAGCAGCCTCCCAGTTGCTGAACCTGTCGAGTAAGTTCCGGCTAGAGAATGCGAGCCGCAGCGAGTTGGATGGTGCTCGGGCTGCGTAAAGGGGCGAAGTAGTCTGTTGTAGCTTTGTTCCTCACCCTTGTGGCTGCGCTGGGGTGAGGAGCTTTTTTGCCCAGATTGTCAGTGGCCCTTATACAAACCTGGCTAGGAGAGAGTGTCGCTCTGAACTCTTCGGAGAGCCTTGATGAGCAGTCCCATTATGGTTCGGTACTCCTCTGTTTCGTTGAAGAGGGGTACCGAGCCGCGGAACTCATCCAGATCAAGGCTTTGAGCATAGCGCTCCTCTGCCACGGATCGAGGGTGGCTTGTTCGCTTCCGCCAGAACTTAACCCAGTTCATGAAGTTCCAGGCCTCTCGCCTTAGCCCAGCGGTTGTGAGAACCCCGCTGGCCCACTCGATACTGATCTGACCTTCGCGACTTGACCCGCGCCAGTAAGTGGGTTTGAGGCCTTCGATGGCGAACTCTGCGCCGCGATGAATCATGCCGCATCGAGCATAAATCACCCCCATTGTCGTCATCAAAAAAGGGATTTGTCTTTCGATGTTGAGTGCTTTGGTTCCGACGAAGGATTGATCAATCAGTTCTTTAGCCTTGTGGATGTCTCCAAAAATAAGTTCGATGAGGGCATAGTTTGAATAGGTGATGACCATGTTCTGAGCCAAAGTCGGGTGATCTGAGTCGGCAAATCGCTCCAGGAACGAGTCGTAAATGGTTCTTGCCTGGTCTGGCTCACCCAAGTGCCAG
>JALOLT010000153.1 GCA_025455775.1 Fimbriimonadaceae bacterium | reverse complement strand
AGAGAATGCTGTGGCTGCTGCGATGAAGCGTTTAAAGGGTGCCTACTCGGTCGTTGTCTTGACCCCGAATCTGCTGCTTGGTTTTCGGGATCCCAATGGAGTTCGGCCCTTGATGGCGGGGAAGGTGCGTGATGGCTACATGATCGCTTCTGAATCATGCGCGTTCGGTCCGGTTGGGGCTTCCGTCGATCACGAAGTCGGCCCAGGAGAAGTCGTGATCATCGACCAAAACGGAATCCGCCACGCCCAAGCCGTTCCCCCCAACCGGCCCTCGATGTGCCTCTTTGAGTTCATCTATTTTGCGAGACCTGATTCGCGAATGTACGGAACCCTCCTCTATGATGCCCGCGAGAGAATGGGGATGGAACTCGCAGTGGAGCACCCAGCCGATGCAGATCTCGTGATTCCTGTCCCAGACAGTGGCATCCCTGCTGCGCTTGGCTACAGTCAAGTGAGCAAGATCCCCTTCGCCGAAGGAATGATGAAGAGTCGCTATATCCACCGTACTTTCATCCAGCCAGACCAAACGATGAGAGAACTGGGAGTGAGGATGAAACTCACCCCCCTCACCGATCGCATTAAAGGGAAGAGACTCGTTCTGGTCGATGACTCCATCGTGCGGGCCACAACCACCAAGCAACTCGTGAATCTGCTTTTCGAGAGTGGCGCGAAGGAAGTCCATGTTCGCATCACAGCTCCCCCCATCAAGCATCCCTGCTTTTATGGCATCGATATGGCCAGCAAGGGAGAACTCGCGGCTGCCCGCATGACCATTGACGAAATATGCGAACACGTCAAGGCAACCAGCCTCGGATACCTCTCGATTGAAGGGGCGGTCAGAGCGGTCGGAAAAGGGAAGGATCACTTCTGCTTGGCCTGTTTCAATGGCGACTATCCGATCCCAGTCCCGCCAAACATGAGCAAAACTGCCTTCGAAAAGCCAGCTAAGGTCGGGGAAATGGCAACGGTGAACGTAACTAAACCATGACGGTCGCCTCTCCCACCAGAGTCCTCGTCATTGGGAATCGCGGGATGCTCGGTCAAGATCTCGAAGACCATCTCATGGCGCGAGGATTCCGCGCGATTGGAGTGGATAAAGGGGAGCTGGATATCACCCAGGCATCGAGCTTGGAGCAGTTGCAAAAGAACGCTTTTGGATCTTTCGATTGGATCGTAAACTGCGCCGCTTACACAGCCGTCGATCAGGCTGAGTCAGAGATCATGCCTGCGACCAGACTCAACGGGGTCGCGCCTGGCCTGCTTGCTTTCATCGCAAAGACGATGGGAACCAAGCTCATCCATCTCAGCACAGACTTTGTCTTTGATGGCGCGGCAGAACATCCCTACCACGAAGAGAGCCTGACCCATCCCTTGAGCAGCTACGGCAGAACGAAGCGCATGGGAGAAGAGAATGTTCAGAAAGAAAACCCAGACGCGATCATTTTGCGCACTTCCTGGCTTTATGGTCCGAATGGCAAGAGCTTTCCTCGCACCATGATCGAGGCGTGGCTGGTGGGGAAATCCTTGAAAGTTGTGAACGACCAAACTGGCTGCCCAACGTCGACCCACGATCTCTCTCGCGTCATCGGAGATGTGATCGCGGCAGACCTTCCGGGGGGTGTGTACCACGCCACTGGGCCAGAGGTGATGACCTGGCATTCCTTTGCGACTTTGGCCACTCATGAAGCGGCATCCCGCCTTGGGGTTGCCGCTCCTGTGATCGAACCCTGCCTGACCCAAGACTGGCCAACCCCCGCACCCCGCCCGAAGTACTCCGTCCTCGATAACTCCAAATTGCAGTCTGCTGGAATTGCCCCCATGAGACCAGTTGTCGAATCGCTCCAAGAGTTCATTAACCACCTTGCTCTGGAATGGAACGGGAAGTGAGGCGAATGAGATTCATCGATACTCATTGCCACCTCAACGATCTCGGGCGGCTCCCCAACACTGCCGATGAGATCGAAGCGGCGCGTGATGTCGGCGTGGACCGCATCATCGTCGTGGGGATCAACCTGGCCTGGAGTGAGCTCGCTTTGCAGATCGCAGAGCAGCACCAGGGTGTCTCGGCAGTGATCGGCTGGCACCCGACCGACGTTAAGGGTTTTAATAAACACGACCTGGCCTGGCTCCGCCAAAACCTCAGCCATCCAAAGTGTGTTGCGTTGGGAGAGATCGGCTACGACTTCTACTGGGATAAAACGACCAAAGAAGAACAAGATTTTGCCCTCATGGCTCAGCTAGATCTTGCCCAGGAGGTGGGGTGCCCGATTGTGTTTCACTGCCGAGACGCATACGACGCGTTGCTCGAAGTCCTGGAAAAGCGCGGGCCAGGCCAATACCTCCTCCATTGCTTCGCAGGAACCCTTGACCAGGCTAAACGAGCGATCGCCCTGGGGGCAAGCCTGGGGGTTGACGGTCCAGTCACTTACAAAAAGGCAGAGGATTTGCGGGAGATCGTCCGCCAAACGGGGTTGGGACACTGGGTTCTGGAGACTGACGCCCCTTGGCTGACTCCCGAACCTTACCGAGGTAAGCCAAACCATCCCTCCTTCATTCCTCACATCGCCCAGGGCGTAGCGTCGGCCCTTGGCTGCTCGCTCGATGAGGTGGCAAGAGTGACAACCGAGAATGCCGAGAGATTTTTCCGGCTCTCTTCTTAGGCTTTCCCGCGCAGGGCTTCCACTACGAGTCGCGTGGCAGGCGACTTGTTGAGCGTGTAGAAATGGATGCCAGGCACTCCAGAACGTAAGAGTTCGTCACATTGAGCGATTGCGTGGGCTACCCCGATGTAATAGACCGCTTTTGGACTGTCTTCGTACTGGCGTAGCAGCTTCATCAAGTGGTCAGGGATCGAGGCACCACACATCTCGATGAATCGAATGGTTTGGCCCACATTCTGAATGGGCATGATGCCAGGGATGATAGGTTGAGTGATCCCCATGCTTCTGGCGCGCCCTACGAATTCGAAATAGTGTCTGTTGTCGAAGAAGAGCTGGGTGACGAAAAGATCTGCTCCCGCATCAGCCTTCCGCTTGAGGTTCTCAAGATCCGAGAAGCGATTGTTGGCGTCGACGTGGGTTTCTGGATAGGCAGCGGCAGCGATACAGGCTTCGGGATAGATTTCGCGGATGAGAGAAATAAGTTCGTTCGCGTATTGACAGTGACTTTGGTTACCGGATCCGTCCTGGGGAAGGTCTCCCCTCAGGGCGAGGACATTGATGAGCTTGTGGGCTTTGATTTCCTGGATCGTGTTGCGGAGTTCATCCTCGTCAACCCCTAAGCAAGTCAGGTGCACGACAGCTTCGACTCCTAGTTCTTCCTTTATCTTTCTTGCCCATTCAACCGTCTTGCCCCTTGTGCTTCCCCCTGCGCCGCACGTCACGCTCGCGAAAGCAGGCCCGAGTTCCTTCATCCGTCCAACCGTTTGAAACAGACTTTTTTCGCCATCCTCAGTTTTGGGAGGAAAGTACTCAAAGGAGAACTGGGGGGAGGGCCCCTCGAGCTTATCAATGATACGCATGGTCTTCCACGCTCTATTATGAAGGATCAGACGCTCGAGGCTGTGGAACTCCTCCTGCCACTATCCACCGAAGGCAGCAGGGTAGTGCCTGAGGCCATCTTGATCGATGGCGATAAGGTCAAAACGTGAGTACAAAAGAGGTGAATCCATCTTCTGGAAGTACTCTTCTGCCGCGCTCAGAAATCTCTGTCTTTTCTGATCCGTGAGGGTTGCCTCTGGTTTTTCCCATTTGCCAGAGCGATACTTGACCTCGACAAAGACAAGGACATCTCCATCGAGGGCAATGATGTCAATTTCTCCGCGGCGGGATTTGAACCTTCTTGTGACTAAGGTGTAGCCCTTTCCGAGGAGGTATTCCGCTGCCAAATCTTCGTGGCGGAGGCCTACAGTCCGAGGGTCAGGCAAGGCTGCTCCACCATCGACTTGATCGGCTCAAAAGATCTGCGGTGAATGGGGCAAGGGCCGAGCCTCTTCAGAGCTTCGATATGGCTGGGGCAGTAGTATCCAGCGTGAGAATCAAACCCGTAGCCAGGATAGGTCTTGGACCAATGGTCCATGATTTGGTCTCTGGTGGTCTTGGCCAGGATAGAGGCTGCCGCGATGGCTGCGTCGTGGTCGTCTCCGTTCACCAGGGAGGCGGTCGGAACTGGCATTCCTTTCGGAATTTGGTTGCCGTCCACCAGGGCTGTGACATCCGGGTGGAGTCTGGCGATTCGATGGGCGGCGGTCACCATCCCCCGGAAGGTTGCGGCAAGGATGTTGATATCGTCTATCACGTTCGCCTCCACGACTTCAATCGCAGTCACTGCGGTGGAGAGGATTTTTTCTGCGAATAGTTCCCTTTGGCGAGCCGTGAGCTTTTTCGAGTCGCGGATGCCGGTTGCGTCAAAATCCTTTGGCAGGAGCACAGCCGCCACCACGACCGGGCCAGCAAGGGGCCCTCTTCCTGCTTCGTCGATTCCCATGACAGAAGGAGAGAAAGGAAGTGTCATTGACCAAGAGACGGGTGCTACCCTCGACAAGTCGCTCACAGTCCCCACAACCTTTCCCCACTTCTGGGTTATAATTTCCAATCCGAGCGGCGAGTGTAGCTCAGTTGGTTAGAGCGCCTGACTGTGACTCAGGAGGTCGCGGGTTCAAGTCCCGTCATTCGCCCCATCCTTTCCCTTCTGTTCAGTTGCCGGCTTGGTTCAGTTGCCGGCTTGGTTCAGTTGCCGGCTTGGTTCAGTTGCCGGCTTGGTTCAGTTGCCGGCTTGGTTCAGTTGCCGGC
>JALOLT010000152.1 GCA_025455775.1 Fimbriimonadaceae bacterium | reverse complement strand
GGCAAAGTCACGATATCCACCATGCTCGGCATATCAGGGAAGCCAAACCTCTCATCGTCTGCCGGTCTCTGATGCTTTTCTCCTCTTGGCCCTCGGCCGATGCCCTTTTGGGTACTGATCAAAAGCTTGCGCTCATCCTGGGTCAACTGCAGAGAGGTAGGCCACCATCCCGTCGGAATGTGATAAAGGAATCGGCCAGAACGAGGGTCGATCACTGCCACAGCATTGATGCCACTCTCGCAAACAAACAGGCGATCCCCCCTCCGATTAATGGTCATCGAACTCGGGATGATGCCCCGGTACCGGGCAAGCTCCTTTACAGGAGCAAACTTGATCGTGCGCATCAGCTTTAGGTTGGATGTTTCAAACACCTGCACCGTATCGTTGTTCGAATTGCTCACAAAGAGCATCTGATCCTTCACGAGCACCGCGCAAGGAGCACTCCCGCCAACCGCCTTTCCGTTGTCCGCCAGGCTATGGATCATTACCCCCGTTTTGACCTCCCCAACTTTTCTGGGTGCCGAGGGCTGTCTCAAATTGTAGGCAAAGATCGAGTGAGCGTCCGGTACATCCGCCTTCCCCAGCCCGGGAACCTTAAAGCCCTGATCCTCCACTCCTTCCTCCGCTTCCTTGCTGGGAAAAGCAAATGCTGGAACCTGCAGGCCAGGATTTTGAGCTGTCATTCCCGGAATCAAACTATAGTCGAAGAGTCCGATGTTGGCGACAAAAAGTCGAGTGCCATCCCGATTCATGGCAATTGCGTAAGGCTCCCTCCCTGCCTTGGTTCTGCTCACGAGTTTCCCCAGTTCTAGGTCAAACGTGAGCAAATCCTGGTTCGCGACATCCACTGCGTAGCAAAACTTCTCGCCGGGAGAGAGCACCAAGTCATTAACATAGCTAAGCTTTGCGCCATCTACGTTTGCCGACATCGTCAGAATCTCCGCCCCTGTTTCGGCATTCACGATCTGAATGGCACCGTCCTCCCCCAAACTGATCATCATCCGCTTCCCATCTTTGAAAAAGGCTGCACAGTAAGCAGGATCCCTCCGTTGCACTGTTGTCCGAATAGGCTTTGCCGCCGTCCAGTCAGGGTAGGTCGTGTAGCCACCATCATGGAACAGATAGATGCGCTTTTGATCTGGATGGAGGTGAGTGCTCCAAGCGTTCGAAAGACCATACAACCTCTTCCCTTTGGGTGACAAGAACCTCCCATTCGGCAGGATCGTGGTTCCGCCTGGCCGAACGATCGCATATTCTTGTTCAGCCGGCGCACGAAATACAACTCGAGTCTCGGTCACTGCGGCAAGGCTCAGGGCAAAAAGAGCTACCATAACGGTCAGTATGTTCTATCCCTAGACAACAGATCCCCCTCTTTGCATTAAGAGTTCTTAATAACCACGAGAACGCCTTTCTCGATATTCCCGTCATGTCATCGTTAAGGCATCATATTAAAACTCTAACACTTTCTTAATACACTAACGTTACACTACCGTCCCGTGGTCAAGGTTTATCCGGCCGCAGGAATATCCTTTATGAAACGTGCTTTTACTCTCATCGAGTTATTGGTCGTCATCGCGATCATTGCGATTCTCGCAGCCATCTTGTTCCCTGTCTTCGCTCAGGCTAAAACCGCCGCCAAGAAGACTGCCGCTCTCAACAACATGAAGAACATCGGGACTGCGTCAAAGCTCTATTCGGCAGATAACGACGACACCTTCCCCTCTGTTTATGATGGGCCGAACTGCGGAGGCGATCCGATCTGCACAATGTATCCCTACATCAAGAATCTTCAAATTTGGCACGGTTACCGCCAAAATGGGGCGCCCCAAAATACAAGGCTCAACGCGGACGGAACGGTCAGCCGGGGCTGGAACGACATCGGATACAACTGGGGCTGGGAAATCCGGGGTGCCGAGGGCATGATCAACGAGGAGCGCTGCAACAATGGTGGCCCAGTTCAAGGTTGCACTGCTGGCCGATTCAATACTGGAAAGTCCGAAACCCAGCTCGCCAACCCCTCCCAAATGTTCGCTTTCGGCAACACCTACGACACGCCACGCCAAACGATTGGCGGAGTGGGCTGGTTCTTTGACCGATTCCCTGGATCGCGACGAAATAATGGCATCTACTTTGGTGCCCAAGTGGCAGTCGTAATGGCTGACTCAAGCGCCAAGATGATCCCCTGGAAAGGCGGCACCCTCGGTACAACCCTCGTCGGAACTCCCAAGAACTTCACCACCCGCGTAAACGGATACTGCGCCGATCCAGAAGGTCGCGTGAATCCCTTCCCACGCGACGGATTCCCTCTCGGAACGGGATGGCTCTGCCGAGATTGGCTCGCCTATCCAGAAGCTGCTGGCGTCGTCTGGTGGACTGACTAATGAAGCAAACTGCTTGGCTCGGACTTTTCCTCGTCGGGAGCTTCTTGGTCGGGTGCGCGCCTTCAGAGGCTCCCGCCGAGACCGCTGAGAGTGAGCGACAGGCTCAGGCCGCCGCCAGTGCTTGGACTCCTGAACAGGTTAAGAAGTTTGAGGAGCTAAACAAAGCCGCCAGAGAAGGCAAAGACTAAATCCGGTTCAACAAACCCCAAAGGGAGTCTGAGAACGCCCCTTTCCCCCATATTTATACGGGGGAAAGGGGTTGGGGCTAGTCCGCACCTACCCCTTCACTCTAGCCCAATCGCTATCGCAAAAAAGACTCGGACAGCCCCCTACCGGAAGATCTCAGCAAAAAAGGCCTTCATCGCTTCCCAAGATCGACGGTCGGCATTCGCGTTGTAAGCTGCGCCACGCGACGGATCGTTGCCAGCTTCCCTCTCGGTGAAGCTGTGAACAGCCCCGCCATAACTCACCATCTGCCAATCCACTCTCGCATCTCTCATCTCTTTCACAAAAGAGTCGATATCAGTCTGAGGCACAAAGGGGTCATCAGCTCCGTGCAAGATCAAGACCTTGGCCCGAATGTTTCGGCCATCTGCTGGGGTCGGACTATCGAGGCCCCCGTGAAACGAAACAACTCCCCTCACTGGAGCCCCGGCGCGGGCCAGTTCCAGCACACCTGTCCCGCCAAAACAATAACCAATCGCTGCTGTCTTAGTACTGTCCACCTTTTTTTCGCTCAGCAGAGTCTTGTAGCCTGCCATAAGGCGCGACCTAAACAAGGCTCGATCAGACTTGTACTTCGTGGACTCTGCTTGCTTGGCTGGAACCAGGGTCGGGCGAACCCCTTTTCCGTAGATGTCCACCGCAAAGGCAACATATCCCATCTCAGCCAAAAGATCTGCCCTCCCTTTCTCATAAGCCCCTAGTCCACCCCATTGATGAACAACCAAGACCCCGGGCCGCGTGCCACTGGCAGCCCCATTGAAAACCATGTAGCCCTCGAGCTGCACATTCCCGTCCATGTACGCGATTGTTTGCCGCTCAAGTCGCAGAGGCGGAACGGCAGGTTGCCGCTGAGGAGTCGTCCTTCGCTGAGAAAGGGCCAGAACTGCCAGGCATAGGCTCGTTGTCACCATCCCCGTTATCTTACCGTGTTCCCCCTGGATCTCTTCCGTCGGGCAAAGATCGGCTAAACTTCACTTTCCATGCTGAAGATCGAACAGGCGAGCGTATTTTACGGGGCCATCCAGGCCCTGAACAAAGTCTCCCTTCACGTGGAAGAAGGCGAAGTCGTCTCGATTATCGGGTCAAACGGTGCCGGAAAGAGCACCCTCCTCCGCACCATCAGTGGCCTCATGAAGCCCCGAGAAGGGACAATCACGTTCCAGGGGAATGGAATCCACGGCGAGGATCCAGACCGTATCGTCCGCGCAGGAATAAGCCACAGCCCAGAAGGTCGTCGAATCTTTACAAACATGACAGTGCTGGAAAACCTCCAACTCGGGGCCCACACCAGAAAAGACCACGCCGAGATTAAAAAGGACATGGAAAAAGTCATGCTGAGATTCCCCCGGGTGAAGCAAAGACTGAGCCAGAATGCCGGTACGATGAGCGGAGGAGAGCAGCAGATGCTTGCGATCTGCCGTGCTCTGATGTCTCGGCCCAAACTCCTCCTACTCGACGAGCCTTCGATGGGATTGGCACCGAACCTCGTCACTGAAATCTTCAGCATCGTGAAAGAACTCAACCAAGACGGAGTCACGATCTTACTCGTGGAGCAAAACGCCCACCGAGCCCTCGAAGTCGCCAATCGGGCATATGTTCTCGAAACTGGCAATCTAGTTCTCGAAGGCAAGGGGCACGACCTCCTTCACGATCCAAAGGTCAAGGAGGCCTACCTTGGGGGTTGACCTACCGGGATTTCGAATCGCAACCCTAGAGGAACGACACATCCCTGCCATCCTCGAGATCGAAAAGCAAAGTCAATCTGCCCCCTGGAGCGAGCAATCCTTCAAGAATGAACTGAGCCAACCCCACAGTATCTTTCTCGTCGCCACCTCATCGCAGGGACTGGTCGGATATGGGGGGGTCTGGATCCTTGCAGACGAATCTCACGTCACCACTGTTGCAGTGGATCCAACCCATCGCCGCAAAGGAATCGCCAGAATCCTGATGATTGAGCTCTTGGAGCGATCCAAGGAGCGGCTCGCGACCTGCAGCACCCTCGAAGTCCGCAAAGGAAACGAAGGGGCGATTCGACTTTACGAAGATTTAGGCTACGTCACAGCCGGAATCCGCAAGGGCTACTACCCAGACAACAAAGAAGACGCGGTCATCATGTGGCTGCACGACCTCACCAAATGGTCACCACCGACATGATCCCTCTCTGGGACGGGCCTCTACTCGCGATCGAGACAAGCTGCGACGAAACATCTGCTGCTATCCTCAAGGGCCCCAGAGTCCTCAGCAACATCGTTGCCAGTCAAGTGGAGAT
>JALOLT010000064.1 GCA_025455775.1 Fimbriimonadaceae bacterium | reverse complement strand
GGAAGGCCTCGGCGCCAGCGGACAGGAACAGGTAGATCGGGTGGTCGGTGCGCATGGGCGGAACAGGCTGTCCGGGAAGGAACCAAAGATATCGGAGTTCGGATCGGTCCAAAAGGAGACCAAATTCGCCCCCATGATAGCTTGCACGGGAGGAAATGGGATCCGGCTCTGCAAGAAGGAATCTCAGTCCGAGCAAGTGGCAAAACCATCCCGGTAGTCGGCAGAACACGCAAAAGCTTTCCTCGGTGGGCTGCCAAAACTGGCCCCTGGCAGTTCGATGCAGAAATAGATCACAGGGTGTATCTGAAGGTCGCAAGCCCTCTGGCAGGACGCAGGATCGACGTGAACGTTCCTGGTGTTGGATCGAGAGCCGTCACCCTGAACACCAAATCAACCAGAACGGAAGGGTTGCACGTAGTCCAAACGGGATTTCGTCCGGACGATATCTCAAAGACTGCGACCTACTCGCTGTGGCTAAACGAATTTGGCGGGATCACTCCATCGCGTAACTCGGTCGAAATTCTCGAAGCTCAATCAGGCAGGGTGGTTCGCACTGTCCCCTTGAACCTGCACAAGGACGGGAAAACAAGCGATTCCCAAAATGGCGAGATCCGCATTAAGGCCCCTATTTATGTGATTGACTTCACGGAGCTCAGGACACCTGGCACCTATCGTCTGCACTTGCCGGGAGTCGGGTCATCTTATGACTTCGAAATCAAGGGGTGTGTCTGGCAAGACGCCTTCACTGTCGCCACTAAGGGCTTTTACTACCAACGAAACGGAATCTCCCACGGGCCTCCCTTCTCCACTTACCGTGCTCCCCGCGCTTTCAACCACTTAGATGGGGTGAAGGTCTACCAAAGCACCACGAGCCTGATGGACTCCGGCAACGGGCTCAACGCACTGGGAACCGACAAGGATAACTTTGGCAACCTCGTCAAGGGTGCCACGAATGAGGTCGTCACCAACACATGGGGAGGCTACAAAGATGCTGGTGACTGGGACAGCCGGATTCAGCACCTCGAAGCCACCCGCCAGAAGCTGGAACTGGCCGAGATGTTCCCTGCTGCGATCGCCAAGGTCAAACTCAACATTCCAGAGTCAGGAAAGGGCCTGCCAGATGTGATCGCGGAGGCCAAATGGAACATTGACCACTATCGCCGCCTGCAAACGCCCGAAGGGGGAATTCGGGGAGGAGTCGAGCAAGAGGAACACCCAAATCCGGGCGAAACGTCGTGGATGAACTCCCTGAGAAACTTCGCTTATGCTCCCGATCCGTGGTGCTCGTGGCTCTATGCGGCTAGTGCCACTCAGCTGAGCCACGTGCTGCAGCCGATCGATCCCACTCTTTCTCGCGAATATCTGGAGTCTGCCAAAAGAGCCTACAGCTGGGCGGAAAGGGAGATGGTTCGCTTGAATCGCCCTTCCTATCCTCATTCGGTCAGCGACGCCAAGAACCTGGCTGCTCTGTGGCTCTACCGCGAAACGAGAGAGCCTCAGTACGAGAAAGCCTTCCGCGAGACCTGCAAGTTCCTGCGCGATGGAGCCTTTCTCTTCGAGTGGACTGTCGTCTCTCAAGGTGAGTCAGCCGCTTTGGCGATTCGCTCCAATGCCTTTCCCGACGTCACACCCCTGGCGCGAGCCGCGATGATCCGTCAAGCTGACCAAACCCTGTCCTTGGTTCAAAAGACGACGACGCGCAGCGCAGCAGTTGACTTTGGCGGGTGGCCTGGCTACGGAAACCTTGTCTCTCCCAAGGGTTCTTCCTACCTCATTTGGGCTCACCGCGCGACTGGCGACCCCAAGTATCTGAAGGCCCTCACGGAGTCGGCTGGCTTTGGGCTTGGATCGAATCCTGGCAACTGGGTCTTCACAACTGGGGTGGGAGATCAGCCGGTACAGAAGCCTTTTATGATTGACCCCTATTACTCCAAGCAGCCCTTCCCTCCCGGCATCACTGTGTATGGCCCGATGTTCTGGAACAAAGAAGCGGACGTCTGGTGGAAGGTTGTGGAGCCATTCCTGACGCCGAAAGGCTCTGAGTGGCCGATGGCAGAAGCCTACTTCGACTCCTTCTGGACGATCTCAGCGAGTGAGTTCACGATTATGGAATCAATGGGGTGGACGAGCTTTGTGTGGGGGTACCTAGCCTTCCGGCCTTAAGTTTAGGTTCCACCTGGTTGCGCCTTCTGGCCCTTGGCCGTTTCGGTGTGACGGGCCTCCTCTTGGCAAGTATCCGCCAGTAACGACGGGTAGTCTGCGCATTTCAGGGGTGCAGTATTCCCTTGCCACGACCCTGCCCCCTGAAAAGGGCCAGGGCTGCAAGATACATCATATTAAGTATGTTTTAATAAGGAGAAGTCTTACGGAACCCTCTTTCTGCGATAAAATTAGATCATCTCACTCGTCTGGATCAATAGTTACGCACACATCGTTGTCTGACTGTCTGGCCAAGTAAGAAACACCTGCATAGTTCCTGGTCCTGTGGGAGGAACGGAGACTGCAGGCTCCAGACTGGCAGAGGACGGTTTATGTACCTGCCAAGGATGGGTAAGCAAATGAGGAAGACCACAACCATTAAATTGGAACGGATCACGATAACCGTTCCTCAGACACTGATTGCTCAAATTGAGCAGAAAATTGAACATGGCGGATATGCAAGTCTTTCCGAATGGATTAGATTTGCGATCCGGGAGCAACTTGAACGAGAAACGACCAGCGCAGATCAATTCTTTGCTGAGGACAAGATCGCGCGAGAAGCCTGGGAAAACTCGAGGACTACGGAAGGGACACCGTACGACAAGGAAAAGTGGAGGAAGCGGTTAGGAGGATAAAGTGATTGAGGGCGACCTATACGAAAGTACCTACGAAAGCATCGTCTCACTGATGGATCCAAAAACTAGAAGCCACTTCAATGGATGGCTTTTTGACGTGACTCGCGAGATTGCCGATGGTCACCTGATCGGAGACCAGGTGACCATCGATGAGGCTCCCTGCTTCCGCTGCTACTACCGTGTCGCCTACCTCAAAGAAAAGCCCGTCAAGCTTTACTTGATTTACGACCTCGTTGGTGTTCCCCCCCCCAGGCAAGGTTAGTGACTTAGCTCAAACGACCCTGGTGAGGGATCAGATTGGCATTCTCTGAACCTCAGTGCCACTGGCTGAGACCTCCAGAACCCAATAGCGCGACTCCAGCCCCTTATCCAGGAAGGCTTGCTTCATTTCCTGGCCGATCAGGTCTTCGTTCTTTCTTGTGAAGGCGATCACCCCAGGGCCAGCCCCGGAGAGGCAAACACAGACTGCCCCAGAGCCAAGAGCTCCCTGCTTCGCCTGAGCCGCTCCTGGGATCAGAGGATAGCGATAGGGTTCGTGAATACGGTCGTCCATCGCGCGGCGCAAAATTTCATCGTCGCCAGTTCGCAAAGCCTCCGCGACCAAAAGGGCTCGCCCCACGTTAAAGATCGCGTCCTCCTTTGCGTAGCTCCCAGGCAAGACAGCCCGTGACTGACTTGTGGGAAACTCGAACTCCGGTACGCAAACAACGGCGGTTAAAGGAAGATGAGGCACTCTGTGAGTAAGGGTTCCCTCGCGGCTCGCCATCACGACAACAAAACCACCGAGCAGTGCAGGGGCAACGTTATCTCCGTGACCTTCTACGGCAATCGCCCGTTCCAGCACCTTCGCCTGGTCAAATTGGCGAGGATCTCCCCCCTTCAAACCAGCCACATAAGAATGGGCGAAGAGAATCCCTGCTAAGGTTGCTGTCGAACTTGACCCGAGCCCACTCATAAAAGGCACTTGGTTGCTATTGATCAGCCGTGCCCCAAGCGGGGGCGTTTGAGCAAGGTGCCTCACTTCGTCACAGAAAGTCGTAAACACGAGGTTTGTTGCGTCCCGCGGGAGCTTTGACTCTCCTTCCCCCTGAATGTCCGCCACCCAATCCGTTCCCCCAACCTTAAGTTCAAAGGTATTCCACAAGTTCAGTGCGAGGCCCATGCAGTCAAAGCCAGGACCAAGATTCGCGGTTGTTGCAGGGATTCGAAGTCGGATCATAGGTTCTCCAGAATGGATCGGCGGAGGGCGTCGAAAGTCGCCTCTGTTGGGATCAACCCCTTACTTGACTCGGTCGCAGAGTCTGGATCCTTCAGCCCATTACCAGTGAGGACACAGACAACCGTTTGGCCTGCTGCTTCGATTTCCCCTCTGTCCAGTGCCTTTTTCAACCCAGCCACAGAGGCAGCCGAGCTTGGCTCGCAGAACACTCCTTCGGTTCGAGCAACAGCAGAATAAGCTGCAAAGATCTCCTCATCCAGGGCGGCAAGGATGTGACCTCCTGATTCCGACAGGGCAGCGATCGCCTCATCCCATCTGGCAGGATTCCCGATCCGGATGGCAGTTGCCTTTGTCTCAGGATGATCCACCGGATGACCCAAAACCAGAGGAGCAGCACCTGCTGCCTGGGTGCCTAAGAGCCTTGGCTTGATCGTCCCGATCGGACATTGCAGGCAAGCCGCTGAACAAGGACTCAGACAGGGTTTCGAACAAAAGCCCTTCCAATAAGCAGTGATGTTCCCTGCGTTCCCCACTGGCAAGGAGAGCCAGTCTGGTACCTGGCCCAGCTGCTCGACGATCTCCCAGGCGGCAGTCTGTTGCCCTTCGATTCTTGCTGGGTTCACACTGTTCACAAGATCGACATCTCCGTCTTCGCTGATCTTCCTCACCAAGTTGAGGGCAGTGTCGAAGGAGCCATCAATCGAGAGAACCCTTGCACCGTATGCCAGGGTTCCCGCAATCTTCCCGAGCGCGACCTTGCCTGCAGGAACCAAAACAAAGCAGGTCATGCCAGCCCTTGCTGCATAAGCAGCGGCGGAAGCACTAGTGTTCCCCGTCGAAGCGCAAATGACGGCTTTGGATCCTCTGGCGAGGGACTCCGTGATGGCGGTCGTCATTCCCCTATCCTTGAAAGAGCCAGTGGGGTTCATCCCTTCGTACTTGAGGTGAAGGTCGATGCCGTGGCCGATCCACTTCGCAAGGTCAGGTGCTGGAATCAGAGGAGTATTCCCCTCATGCAAGGTCACAGGATTTGCACCTGGAGTGAGCTTCATCCGCTCTCCATACTTGTGAATCAATCCCTGCCAGGCCATCTTATCCTCAGTATAAGAGATCGGCAGTTCGAGTTTCTTTCCTAGAGTGTTGAGTTATCGTTGAAGGCTTGGAATCCAGGCAGTTGTTCTCCCGCCGACCGTCTCTCTCAAAATCTGGTTACCATTCAGTTCGTTTCTTCCCTTCGATCCCCCCCACCTGTAGTGGAAAAGCCAGTGATCCGGGTACAGCTTATCGTCGGCCTCGACCGAGACTGCGTGATTCAGGACTGACGCAAGGGTCTGTTGGAGCTTTTCGACCTCTTCGCCAACCAAAGATTTCGCCATCCTTTGGGGTGCGATACCAGCCTGGTACAAGACCTCGTCTGCCACCCAATTTCCCACCCCAGCAAAGATCCTCTGATCAAGCAAGAGGGCCTTCATCGGGGCACTCCGCTTCGACAGAATCGTGGAAAGTTCTGTCTGCGTATAGGGCTCCGTGAACATGTCCCTCCCGAGACGCTGGATCCTCTCATCTTGCTGAGCAGATTGACAAAGCCAGATCCTGGCCAACCTTCGCCCATCCGTAAAAGCGATTCGCCGGCCTGATTCGCTTGTCATCAGGAGTTTAAGAAAGCGAGGGCGTCCTTCTTCCTCAAGAGGTGCCTTTCCGTGATTGACGAGCCGCCTTTCCTGATCTGCGCCGAGATCACGAACCCACCCGCTCATCCCGAGGTGCAGGATAACGGTCGGGGACTCGGCAAACTCAAGCCACCAAAACTTGCCCTTTCGACACACAGCCTCCACCTTACGACCTGCCAGGGCAGCTTGAATCTCGTGCGGTTCCTTCCCTTCAAAGACGATCCCATCCGGCTCGACGTCAACTTGTTCGATCTTTTGGTGCAAAAAAGCCCGCTCTACGAGCCGGCGAACCGCTTCTACCTCTGGTAGCTCTGGCATGTCACCCTTATCTACGAGCAACTCTTCCAGGTTTGATGATTCAACGTGACCTCTTTCCTAGCCACAGCTGCTGCCTCTGGCTTTGGCTCTGCAAAGAGGCTGGTTTCCAGAAACGATCCGCTCCCCCCTTCGGTAGAATCAGTGCAATGGATTTTGCCCTGACGCAAGAACAAGAGCTCATTCGCGAATCTGCCTATAAATTCGGCCAAAACTCAATTCTTCCCGGCCTAGCTGAACGGGATCGAGCCCATCAATCTGATAAAGAAATGCTCCGCCGGATGGGTGAGGCAGGTTTTCTGGGGGTCTGCATCCCTCCCAACTACGAGGGAATGGGAGCTGATTATGTGAGTCTGGGCCTCGTTTGCGAAGAGTTGGAAAGGGCTGATTCCACGGCCCGTGTTGCAATGAGTGTCCACGTTGGCCTTCACTCGATGACCCTCATGCAATGGGGCACGGAAGAACAAAAGAGACGCTGGCTTCCCGACTTGGCAACAGGACGAAAACTAGCTGGCTTTGGCTTGACCGAACCGAACGCAGGAAGCGATGCAAGCTCTTTGCGAACCACTGCGACCAAAGATGGCGACCACTACGTGATCAATGGCCAGAAAACATGGATTAGCTTGGCTGACTATGCCGACCAGTTTTTGATTATTACGAAGCTGGCAGAGACGACAGCCAAGGCACCCTATGCGGCCTTCATCATTGATCGCAACACGCCAGGATTTAGTAGCAGGGCGATTAAGGGCAAACTGGGAGTCAGGGCCGGGAATACCGGTGAACTCTTCTTCGAAGACATGAGAGTTCATCACGACTGCAGGATCGGAGAAGAAGGGGACGGATTTAAGGTTGCGATGTCTGCTCTCGATCACGGCAGATACACTGTGGCGAGTGGAGCGGTGGGGATCATCCAAGCCTGTCTGGACGCCAGCGTCAAGTACGCGAACGAAAGAAGCGTGCAAGGTGAGCCGATCGGCAAGAAGCAGCTTGTTCAACAAATGATCGCCAGTATGGTACAAGGCCGAGAGGTAGGTCGCCTGCTCTATTACAAAGTCGGCTGGATGAAAAACCAAGGCCTTCGCCACACCAAGGAATGTTCACTCGCCAAGTGGACCAACTGCGCCGCTGCCTTCGATGCTGCCAACAAGGCAGTTGAGATTCACGGTGCTTATGGCTACACAGATGAATTCCCGGTTGAAAGGTACTTCCGAAACTCTCGCGGGGCCATGATCTATGAAGGAACCCACGAGATTCATACCCTCATGCAAGCAGAATATGAGCTTGGCTACCGAACCGATAAGCCGCTTGACTATGTCCTGCCAAGCTACCCTTTTGAGGACTGAAACTTGCGAAGGTGACAGTCAGGCCTAGAGTCAGGCGAACGAAAGGGATATACTCTCGCATTCGTGGGCGCAGTGGTTGCTTTGCGTCCGAAAACAGGTTTTAGTTATGTCCAAACAAGCCATCCTCGATAGCGTGGCCCAGCCCTTCCTTAAGACTGGAGTGCCAGAGATTCGACCAGGAGATACGGTCAAGGCTCACGTGAAGGTTCGCGAAGGCGGCAAGGAGCGTATCCAGATTTTTGAAGGCACAGTGATTGCAGTGCGCCACGGGGGAATCGCCAAGAACGTCACCCTGCGCAAACTGTCTAGCCAAATTGGAGTAGAACGCACCTTCCCAATCCACAGTCCAAACGTCGACAAGTTTGAAGTGGTTCGCCGTGGCAAAGTGCGACGCGCGAAACTCTACTACTTGCGAGACAAGATCGGTAAGGCAGCCAGAATCGCCGAGCGACGCTAGAGCAACCGCCTGTGAGCTTCTCCTGGTTCCTCGCTCAGGCTCAGCAGCCACCCCTCTTTAGCATCGAGAGTATCGACCGGATCGCCCGGGCCCCGATCTCTCAGGTGTTGATGTTCGCAGCTGTGCTCACACTCGTCCGAATCCTTGTCTTCCTGCCCCTCAAAAACCAGGCGGTTCACGCCAGAGGGGCAGGCTACAAGGTCATGAAGGCCATCAACGAACTCGCCGACGCTCTGGTTTACGCTGCCATTGCCGTCTTCCTTCTGATCCGGCCGTTCGCGATTCAGACATTCTTCATCCCCACTGGTTCGATGATCAACACCTTGCAACTCCGAGACTTCATCGTTGCAAATAAGTTCATCTATCGAGCGAGTGAACCCCAAAGAGGGGACATCATCGTTTTTCATCCTCCGAAACCTGCCTTCACGATGATGGGGGGCCAGGAAACCGACTACATCAAGAGATTGATCGGTGTCCCAGGGGACGTAATCGAACTCAGGAACAAGAAACTGTATCGAAACGGCCAGCCGGTTGACGAACCCTACGTCACCTATACAACCGGCCGCGAGCAAAGCATCCTTCTCCCCCGCGACGAATGGGATGCCCAGATCATTCCAGACTTTAAACTGGTCAACGACAATGGTCGAATCATTCCGTTAGCCATGCTAGGAGGATACGCCAACATGCAGATGGCAGGGCCAGTTTCGCCAGAGTTTGTCGTCAATGACCTCACTGAGATGCGTCGCTTGATGGATCTTCCTGCCGCCCCGATCCCTCCAGGCTACTTCCTCTTTATGGGCGACAACCGGAACGGATCATTTGATAGTCGAGGCTGGGGTCTCGTTCCGCGAGACCAGATCATCGGAAAAGCGGAGTTCATCTGGCTTCCCCTCTCCCGAATCCGCCAGGTGCGATAAGGCACGGTTCATCCTCTGACTTCTCCGTCGTAATTCTGCGCGACTCTTGGCTAAACTAGCGAGGGGCAATGGGTTACGATTTTAAGGAGGATCAACGCCTCCCGGACATCCGCCACGACTTGGTAAAAAAGGCAATTTGGCAGGGAGTGAGCCGAGACGACGCAGAAGATCTGGTCTCAGACGTTCTGGTAAAGCTTCTCAACCGATTTTCCACCCAGCCCCCGACCAACCAGGAGGAGGCAATCCGCATTTCGGTTGTGGCTCTCCGCAATGAGATCATCACCCACCGCCAGTCCCCCCAAAGAGTCCTGGCCAAGCGGCTGACCTGGGCCCTATCCAAAGGAAATCAAAGGGAGACCCTAGCTTTGTGGAAGAGGGAAAGAGCCACCATCGTGGGACTTCGAGAGTGGCAAGGAAGAGAGCCTCTCGCCACAAGTCAAGTTCAAGAGATCGGGCGAAACCCAGACCGTTTTCTCTTTGGTACAGAAGGGCTCGCTGGAGCGAATCCAAACCTTGTGCCGACCGGCGATGTCGCAGAAAGGTGGCTGCGTTCTATCGGCTCCCCTCTCCTGTATCACGACCTCCTAGCCCTGCTCGACAAGATTATCACAGTGCCGCGCAGAGAGTGTCAATACGAGGATGGTCCAGAACCTGGTCAGGAAGATCTTGGCCAACTCCGCGCCCTTCAGAGACCAATCTTGAGGATCCTGTTGGAGGCCCTCCTCGAAATGCCGATGTCAAACCGATCGACCTTAGTCTTTTGTCGAGACGAGGAAGAAATAGAAGCTTTGACGGAACACCTCCCGCCACCGGGACTTGTCATCGCCATGCCTGACTGGGAGCCGCAAGATCAGCTAAAGGAGCTTGATCTTCCCTGGCCTGATCCAGAAGTAGCTGCTGCACTCGCCATCGATATCGGCGCGTTCCACGTCAAGAGAACGAGAACAAAGGCGTCGCTTCAAAAAAAGTTGGGGGATATCTTCCGTGAGGCGTAAGACAGTCTCCCTCCTGTCGTTTGAATCGATGACCTCTCAAATCGGGAGGAGACAGACATGAAGAAAGACTCTCACGAGTTCCTTACTCCTCACCTAACCCCGGACGAGCTTCATGGGTGGGTGACTGACACCTTGGATGCAGACGCAAAATACGACGTCTCCCTCCACCTGGAGGTCTGTAACCTTTGCCAAGAGGATGTCAATGACCTGCGCCTCGAAATGGCCAAGCCTGGTCTTCCCGCTCCTGCCCCCTCTTTAACTCTCGAAAAGGGAGCTCCGTGGCACAGGTGGGTTCCCTGGGGCCTCGCGGCAGCCTGTCTGGCAGCCCTTTCCTTCGTCCTCGTCAATCCTGGTATTGGTTCCCAACCCCAACTGGCTCAGCTCCAGAAAGAAGGTCAGCAAAAAGATGCTGAGCTTCAGGAACTCAGACGGCAACTCGACTCTCTGGGTTGGTCACCTCAAGATCCAAACGGCAACTTCGGACTGAATCCAGACGGGAAGCCAGATCAAGGTTCTTCTCCCGATCCCTCTCGCCTTTCGCTCAGTCGCTCTGCCCTGAAGTCTCTCACCATCACGCCAACCATGGATCTCCAGCCTGGCAGTGTGCCGGTATCTCCTGGCCAAGCCGAGGCTTGGCAAATCTCTCCTACCCGCTCTGTTGTCTCTGGTGCCTTTCGCATCACATGGCCGAATGCCTCTCCCTCAATAGGTCGGGCAGAAGTCCAGTTCTTTGACCCAGGCTCCCCTGACACTCCCCTTCTGACTCTTCCGCTTGACCGAGATGGGGATCGCTTCTTCCTGCAGAGTGCGCCGGCCCTTCCTCCCGGCAAGTGGTACACCTATCGCGTGACCCTGGACGGAGTGCCCCTTGGCGGGGATGGGCAAAAAAGAGGGACGATTCTGCTTGCTCCTCCAGAAAGTGCAGAAGAGACAGAACAACTTCTACGGGAGTCAAGGTCGGTTGCGGAAAGAGTGATTGCCCTCTTGTCTGGCGGCAGATTCTCAGAAGCAAAGGACGTAGTTCGAGAAAGCCAGCTTCCGGATGACGAGAAGCAAGCCTTGGAAGGCCTGATCGACCGAAGCCAAAGAGTTCTCAGGTAGGTCTGGGAGATGGAGATTCACCTCCAAATGGGGGAAGCACCAACTTGTGGATCCGCGACTTGTCTCCCGGTACTCAATATAGAAATCTGCTCTTGGTCATCTTGCACCTAGCTAGCAACAAGATTCGATCCTGCTTTCCTCTTAGTCCGCAGACTCTTTCGTTCCCTACTTGTAAAACAAGAATCCAGCGCCGTCCGGGGGCAGACCGGACGAGTGCTCGGAACGGAAACTCTCAAGCTGGGAACCGGTCGGGCTTGGCCGTGGGCCTGGCGGCGCTGGGTGAAAAGCCCAGCCTAGGAATTGGGAACAACCCCTAAAGCAGAGAGCCTGACTGGAAGAGGAGAAAGTGGCGCGCTCGAGAGGATTCGAACCTCCGACCCCCAGCTCCGCAAGCTGGTGCTCTATCCACTGAGCTACGAGCGCATAGACGTCTATTATGGCCTGCTAGGCACATATCTTATTGGGATGTTTGGCCACGAGGTGCCAGCACAGAAAAAACTCAAATATTCCTCTCCCACTCTCTTGCTTTTGCTGAACCGGTTCAGTACACTAGTCCTATGCAGAAATCAGTCGGAGCCGCCTTCTTTCTGTCCCTCGCCATCTTCGTCACCCTTCCTGGGTGTGCACCAGATCCAACGGCAGAAAGTGCAGTGGGATTAATGTCAGTGGATGCCGCAAAGGAAAGCCGCGAGATCTTTGATCGAACAGGTGGCAAGTGGGAGGCCTTGACAGCAGCCGACAAAGCCCGCCTCATCGAAGTCAACGGTAAGAGCGAGCAAAAGGCAAAGCAAACTTGGGACATCATGGCGAACCCCAATCGCGGGGCAATGCCAAGCAGCCAAAGCCAATAACCAGCGGATACTGACTCATGGGAAAGACTGAGGAGAAGGGTCTGAAAAGCCTCGAGGCGAGTCACCGCAGAGTGACGATCCAGGATATAGCCGAGAAGGCTGGCGTCGGAAAAGTGACCGTCAGTTATGTTCTGAACGGCAGAGCAGACCAAGCAAGAATCAGTCAATCCACCAAGGAGAGAATCCTCGCTGTTGCCAGTGAACTCCACTACCGCCCCAACGCGATTGGCAGGATGCTTTCCCGAAAACAAGCGGACGCAATTGCGATCGTGTTTCAGTACGGTGGCTTCTTTAGCTCGAACAGCAACTTCACCATGGAAGTTATGCGCTCTGTGTGTGCTGCTTGCGTCGAGGCTGGAGTCGATGTGATGCTCCACACGAAGCCAACGGGGGACCCCTGCGAAGAAGCGAATAACCTCAGCGATGGCAGAGTTGACGCTGTCATCATGATTCGCGACGAGGGGGATGCCACCCACGAAGCTCTGATCGAACGAGACTTCCCTGCTGTCCTTTTCTTCTGCCGAAGCGTGGTGAACCGGGCCAGCTACGTCGTCTGCGACAACTTTGCTGGTGGCAAAATGGCGATCCAACACCTCGTTGGACTCGGACACAAGAGAATTGGAATGCTAAAAGGCGCCCCGAAATCAGTCGACAGCAACGACCGATTCTGGGGCTACCGATCAGGTCTTGTTGAAGCAAACCTAACCTACGACCCAACCTTCGTCATGCCATTTGTAGGGGATGAAGAGGATCGGGAGGCAGTGCGAAGGCTCATGCTGCGCGAAGACCGACCCACTGCTCTCTTCGTCTGGTCCGACGATGTCGTCCCACAACTGCTCCAGATTGTGAACCAACTTGGTCTCCGCGTTCCAGAGGATCTCAGCATCGTTGGATTCGACGGAACTGAAGCTTCCTCGCAAATCGTTCCGCCCCTCACCACGATCCGACAGCCGATCCGGGAAATCGCCTCCCTGGCAGTTCGCGTCGCCTTAGGACTCGCCAGAGGAACAGAAACGACCTCGCAGATCGTCCTCCCACCCAGTTTAATCATCCGGGGATCCACCGCGGCTCCCAAATAGAAATCCTCAGACAAAGAAGTCACGATCATGAACAAATCCAAAGCCTTCACGCTCATTGAGCTGCTCGTCGTAATCGCGATCATTGCGATTCTGGCAGCGATTCTGTTCCCTGTCTTTGCCCAAGCCAAGGCAGCTGCGAAAGCCACCCAGTCCCTCTCGAACATCAAGCAGATGGGAACCGGACTGGCAATCTACATCGCAGACCACGATGACATGTATCCACTCCGACGGTTCGGCATCTATACGGTTCCAGCAGGAAGGGGATATCTCTCGTGGAAGCAAGTCGCCCATCCTTACGTCAAGAGCACACAACTTCTCACAGACCCAGTAAACGAAGCTGCCCGCTTGCTCGACGACACCTCTGACCCTGCCTTCAATGCTCTGAACGGAGAAATTGTCCTGCCAGGGGCCCCGATCTTCGCCAGAGGATATGCCCTGTATGACGCAGGCTTTGTCCACAACAAGAGTTGGGCGGCTAATAACCTCCCGATCTCCGGCACAACCGTCGAAACTCCCTCTAGCGTGATCGCGATCTTCGAACACAAGTTCATGTGGGTCGACGGTGGCCCGTGGATGAGCTGGACTGCAAGCTCTGAACCCAGTGGGCCCACGCGGTTCCGCTACCCGCTTGGTGGGAGCAAATGGAGCGAGAAAGCCATGGTTGTCAGCTTCCTCGACACCAGTGCCAGACGCGTAGCCCACACCCAAGCCTGCGGCAGAGCGAACGAAGTCAACATGTGGAACTACCAAAGGGATCAACTTGCTTCGGGATATCCCGGACTTGGAAATGTAACTTGGGTTGACACCTACTGCCAAACCTTACCCAGCGCCCTTCGCTAAAGGTGGCTTGAGTCTCCTGAGGCGGTTTCATACCCCTCAGGAGCTCCTCTCGCGACAGTCTCTCTCAACGAAAACTGACAACTGATGAGTTTCGGGAGAGACACTCCGCCCGCCTTCTGTCCATCTCCCCCTTGACCCAAGTTTCCGAAACGAAATGCTTACGCACATCATCGCCACACTCGCCCTGTCCGACCCAGGAAAGCTCCGAGGACAAGATCTCCTCGACGACCTGAGTAAAAGAGCGGTTAACTACTTCTGGGTGGAGGCCCACCCCAAGACAGGATTCACCCTTGACCGAGCCCCAAACTACAAAGATAAAACCGAGTTTGACGTATCCAGCATTGCCGCCATCGGATACGGACTTGCTGCCTATACGATCGGAGCAGAACGGGGCTGGATCGACAAGGCCGAGGCGAAAGCTCGCACAATCCTTACTCTAAAGAATATCCCGAACATCGAAGGACACAAGGGATGGTTTTATCACTTCGTTAACTGGGAAACCGGCAAACGAGTGTGGAATTCTGAACTCAGCAGCATTGATAGTGCCTTGATGTTTACCGGCATGATCATGGCAGATTCCTATTGGAATGACCCAGAGATCACGAAACTCACAAACGCCATCCTAGATAAAGTCGATTGGACATGGATGCTCACAGACGGAGGAGCACTCGGAAACAGCCTGACCTTTACGATGGGCTGGAAACCAGAAGATGGCTTTATTCCCGCCCGGTGGAATGGCTTTTACGAACACCTGTACCTCTCGATCATCGCAATGGGTCACAGCGACGCCGTGCCCTCGAACTCCTGGGCTGCCTTTCAACGAGGGCCAAAGTACACCTACAAAGGGATCGAATTCATCCACGGAGCCGCCCTATTTATCCACCAGATGCCCCAGGCTTACCTAGACTTTCGCAATCGCCGCGACTATCTGGGCTACGACTACTGGGTCAGTGGAAGAAACGCGACCTTGGCAAACCGAGCCTATTGCATCGATAATCCAGAGAAGTTCAAGGGCTACGGGCCAGACATTTGGGGTCTGAGCGCCTGCGATATCCCGGGCGGATACGGGGCACCAGGTGCACCGGGAGCGATCTTCGATAATGGCACTCTCGCCCCGGCTGCAGCAGTCGCAGCTGTGATGTACGAACCTGAACTCGCTAAGCGTGCGGCAGAAGCCTTTGTGCGGGAGTACCCCCACAGCTACGGCCGCTACGGCTTTACGACAGGGATCAATCCTAGCAAGAACTGGCACTCGCCAGACGTGATTGGCATCGACATTGGCCAGATGCTCCTGGCAATCGAAAACGCACGCGATGGAAAGCCCTGGAGCTGGATGGATCGCCACCCAATCGTGCGCCGCGGAATGGCAAAGGCTGGATTCCGAAACACCGACGAAGGCAAGATCACCGAGCGACGACTCTATGTCCCGCCGGTTGAGATTCCGCCTTTGCCGGCTCGTCCGGAATGATACACTGAGCGTGAGCGCGCATCAGACCCGCCCCTAGTGGGCGGGTTCTTTTTTTGCTAGCCACTGGTGGCAAATCGCAAAACCAATTGTCACAAAAGGAAATCTTTTGAACTCCAGGCCTCACTTGCACTCTTGTCACCCGTACTTTTACCGATACTTCCGATGGGCCACCCCCGCGCCTGCCGAATCCAACATGCAACAACTCGCCAAGATCATGAAGCACACAGACCTTTTGATGGGTCTTGGCCTGCTGGCGGTTGTTTCCATGCTGATTTTGCCGCTTCCCGAGTGGCTGCTTGATCTTGGCCTCGTCACAACCATGGCGGCTTCGATTATCATCCTCCTCACCAGCGTCAATGTCAAAGAACCACTGCAGTTCAGCGTCTTTCCCTCGCTGCTCCTGGTGACAACACTCCTTCGCCTTTCCCTCTCCATTGCCGCGACCAAGCTGATTCTCGGATCAGGAAGTGCAGGCAATGTCATCTCCACCTTTGGCACCTTTGTCTTGGGAGGGAACTTCGTCGTTGGGTTTATCTCATTCCTCATCTTGATGATCGTTCAGTTCATCGTCATCACCCAGGGTTCAACAAGGGTCTCAGAGGTTGTGGCCAGGTTCACTCTGGATGCAATGCCTGGGAAACAAATGGCGATTGATGCCGATCTTGCTGCTGGGCTCATCGACGAAGATCAGGCGAGGAGCCGCAGAAAGGCTGTCAAGCAAGAGGCTGATTTCTATGGATCGATGGATGGTGCCTCGAAGTTTGTGAAGGGGGATGCCATCGCCAGCCTCCTCATCATCACAATCAACATCATCGGGGGATTCTTGGTTGGCTTTATGAGAGGCGAAGGGGATCCGATGGCCGTGCTCTCAACCTATGCCATGCTCTCGGTGGGTGAAGGTTTGGTTTCCCAAATCCCGGCTCTGCTGATTTCAACTGCCTCTGGCTTGCTGGTCACGCGCAATGGTCAAGAGGTCGGGATGGGAGGCACGATGTTTGGTCAGATCCTGAACCAGCACCGGGTTCTTGCCACTGCTGGACTTGCCATCGCAGCCTTCGCCTTCATCCCTGGCTTCCCCACTTTTATCTTCCTGGGCTTAGGGGGCTTCCTCTTCGCCATCAGCCGCATCGCCCAGAAAAACCCCAACCTCATTGATGGCATGATGAAGAGCGAGGCAGACAAGAAGCCAGCCTCAACAACCCCAGCTGCAACCGGCCCCTCGCCCTCCTCCCCCGAAGGAGTGTTGCCATTGGTTATGGTCGATAACCTGGAGATCGAGATTGGCTATGGTCTCACAAAGCTGGCTGATCCCAGAGCAGGGGGCGACCTCCCAGAGCGAGTTGCTGCCACCAGAAAGCAGATCGCAACCGAAATCGGCTACGTTATGCCTAGCGTGAGGATTCGGGATAACGCGATGCTCGGATCAACCGAATACGTGATTAAGCTGCGAGGCGAAGATCTCGGAAAGTCAGAAGCAAGTCCAGACCAGCTTCTTGCCATCGACAGTGGTGCCGTTTTCAACCCCCTGCCTGGCACAGTTATCAGGGAACCTGTCTTTGGACTCAATGCTCTCTGGATCGACCCTGGCATGAGAGAAATGGCTGAGCGCTCCGGTTATACGGTGGTTGAACCTGCCGCAATGATCGCCACTCACCTGAGCGAAATCGTCAAAACTCACTCTGCCGAGCTCCTTTCCCGACAAGATGTCACGGTTCTTCTGGATACAGCCAAAAAGGCAAACGAAGCGGTCGTCAACGATCTTCAGCCAGCGGGAGTCTTGGTGGGGGATGTGCAAAAGGTTCTGCAGCACCTCCTGAGAGAAAGAATCCCCATTCGCGACTTAATCACGATCCTAGAGACAATGTCCGACTTTTCTGGTCGCATCAAGGACAGTGAGCAGATGGGAGAGTTGGTTCGGGCTTCACTTGCCAGAACGATCACGCGCCAATACGTGGACGAACATGGCAAGCTCTTTTGCATCACCCTCGAGCCAACCTTGGAGCGTCAGTTCCAGGAAGGTTTGCAACAAACGGCTGGAGGACTGATCATCGCTGGCGACCCCCCCGGAATCCGTCTTCCCTTGCACAAGATCTTTGAGCGGGCAGGTGTCCAGATCCCAGTTCTTGCCTATAACGAGGTCAGTGCCCAAGCAGAGGTCGAGTTCGTCGCTCAGGCGAGCCTCCACCAGGCTCAGGCAGCTTAACCTCGCCATTCGACGAGCCCAGCTTGAGCAGCGTCTAGGAGACCACATCTCACCATCACTGAATCAAGGTCATGCTGAGAGTTTCGCCGAAGTTCCACAAGTGGGAGCCTGACGCTGCGGCAGTCGAACCCGAGTCGTGAAAGACAGTATTTGATGGGAACCGGGCTCGGTTGCGCAAAAATTGCGCGGATAAAGGGCAAGACGCGGTGGAACGACTGTCTGGCCTTTAGGGGCTCGGCAGCATACTTTGAAATCACCGCCTTGAGATCTTTCCCGATGCAGTGGGCAGCAACCGACACCAGCCCAACTCCCCCAACGCTGAGGGTCGGAAGGATGAGTCCGTCATCGCCGCTGTAGACTCGAAAGCCGTGTGGTAGCTGCGAACAAATGTCTGTGATCTGGTTGAGATTGCCACTTGCTTCTTTGACCGCGACAATGTTTTCGACCTCTGCCAGCCGTAACAAGGTTTCCGTCTCAAGGTTGATGGCGCTGCGAGGCTGGATGTTGTAGAGCATCACGGGAAGCTGGGTCGCTCCGGCAATTTCGCGAAAATGAGCTTCAAGCCCCTCCTGACCCGGCCGGTTGTAGTAGGGATTGACAGCCATAATTCCGTGAGCTCCCCTTTGACTAGCCTCATGAGTGAGATGAACTGACTCCCTCGTGTCGTAGGTGCCTGCGCCAAAGACAATTGCCGCTTCGCTCCCCACCTCGTCGAGAACTATTTCCAAGAGGCGGAGCTTCTCCTCGGGCGAGAGAGTCGGAGACTCCCCAGTCGTCCCAGCTACGACAATCCCATCGTTGCTCTGATCCCTGACCAACCAGCGAGCAATTCTTCGAACTTCTGATTCGTTAATTTCCCCCGCTTCATTAAAGGGGGTTACCATCGCCGTGAGGAGGCTGCCCCAATCTTTCTGGCCACGAAAAGATCCCATCTTTATAGGATACTTTTCTAGCCAGGCAAGAGTGACGCAATCTTTTCCGCCACTTCGCGAGGATTGAGTCCAAAGGTCTCCACAATCACTGCATCGACTGCTAATTGAAGAGGACTATCATTTCTGGTGTAGTCGCGATGATCACGCCGAACGACATCAATGACAACATCTGTGAGAGGAGTTTCGGGAGATGTTTCCTTCATTTGGAGCCAGCGTCGGCGGGCTCTTTCCTCGATTGAGGCGGTCAGAAAGATCTTGAGACTTGCATCAGGCGCGACGACAGTCGTGACGTCCCTTCCTTCGAGGATGTAGCCTCCTTGGGAAATCACTGACTTTTGCTGAGCCACCAAAATGCTCCGCACTCCTGGTAAGGTGCTGATCTGGCTGGCAGCTTGCCCGACTTCGAGCGTCCGAATTTCCTCTCCCACCGGTTCACCATCGAGATAAGGAACCTCCCCGCCAGTCCCCCCAAAGGAGATGTCCGTTCGATTCCCGAGCTCAACCAACTTCTCTTCATCATCCTGCGAGATCCCTTCTTGGAGAGCCTTAAGGGCGAGGCAGCGGTACATTGCACCAGTGTCAAGAACTTTGAGGCCAGTCAATTGGCTTAACAGCTTCGCGACAGTTGATTTTCCGCTCCCTGCTGGGCCGTCGATCGCGATAAGGTCATTCCGATTTGGCAAGTTCGTCATAGTGTTCAAAAAAATCCGGGTAGCTGGTAGCAATCGACTCTGCTCCCACAATGGTGGTCGTTCCCGAAGCCAGAGAGCCAGCGATTGCAAAGCTCATTGCGATGCGGTGATCGCCTCCTGCCACGATCGTCCCCTCGCTCAGGGCTGTTTTCCCAACAATCGAGAGCCCGTCCTCGAAAGTCTCAACCCTTGCTCCCATTTCTCCCAGACCCTCGGCAATCTTCGCGATCCGATCCGACTCTTTCACCCTCAATTCTCTCGCATCCCGAATGGTTGACTGGCCAGTTGCTTGGGTCGCAAGGACAGCGAGAACAGGGATCTCGTCAATCAGGCGCGGTACCAAGTCGCCAGAAATGTGGAAGGGTTTAAGTTCGGCTGGCCCTGTGACGGTTAAGTCTGCGACTGGCTCGCCCAATTCTTCGGTCTCGCGGTGGATTTCCACCTTTACGCCAGTTTGTTCGAAGACGTCGAGGATGCCGGTTCGAGTCTGATTCACACCCACCTGTTGCAGGGTGACGCGAGCACCGGGAGTGCAGGCGGCCGCCACCATCCAAAAGGCGGCACTGCTGATGTCGGCGGGAACCCGGAAATTAAATCCACCCCAAACTTGCCCGCCTTCGACTCCAACTCGCAGAAGGTCGGATCTTTGTAACTCAACCCCTAAGGCAGTGAGCATCCGTTCTGTGTGGTCACGGCTGAGAGCTGGCTCGCTCGTCCAAGTCGTCCCCGTTGCGTTCAAACCAGCCAGCAGAACACAGGACTTCACCTGGGCACTCGCAACTTTGCTCTGGTAGTCGATGGCTCTCAAGGGTTTTCCGGAAATTTCCAATGGGGAAGATTCCCCGACAATCGAGGCTCCCATTTGACGGAGAGGTTCTGCCACCCTGCCCATGGGCCTGCGGGTGAGAGAAGCATCCCCCACCAGACGCGCCTCGACCCCAGGGAGTCCGGCCAGAACGCCGCAAAGGAGCCTCATGGTGGTGCCACTGTTCCCGCAATCCAAGGGGGACTCGGGAGAGTGCCACTCCTCTGGTCCGCCAAAGATCCTCGTCTCAGTCGCGCTCAGATGTTCGCCAAAACGCCCCAGGGCTTTCAGACATTCCAGAGTGGCTTCGCAGTCTTCTCCCCGAAGAGAATCTTGAATAGTGGACTCATAAGTGCCTGGAATCCTCGAGAACGAGACTCCGCCAGGGACGTCCATATAGGCTTCTCCAGCGTCGATCACAGAGGCAGAGCCTGGCTTTGCCATGGCAGCAAGGATATAGGCTCGATGGGTCAGAGACTTGTCGGAAGGGGGTCTCACGACCCCCTCGAAACCTGCGACACGGGAAACAGTCAAAACCTTGCCCATCAGTCCAAAAGGATGGCACGATTAGGGAGACAACTGCTTGATGGCGTCCCTGGCCTGCTGCTGGAGCTGACCGTAACGGGCGAAGTCTCCTTGCCTCAGGGCTGCGTCCGCATCATCCAGAAGCTTTCCGATTCGACGCACTTGTTCAAGGGCTTCCGCAGAGAGAGTCGGTGCCTGGCTTGCCTGACTCGGTTGGCTCGGCTCGGTGGTCGCCCCGGTCGGAGGAGCCTGGGCCTCGACTGGAGCTCTGCCCTTGCCGAACAAGAGCTCCAGTGCCTCCTGGTAACTATCCCCCATCACAACGCGGTTATTGGGAAGTCCCAAAATCACCTTCTTGAGCTCTGGAATGGGGCGAATACCAGCGGTTGTGGACTGCAAGAAGAGAGGCTTGACATAAAGAATCGAGCTCCCGATGGGAATGACCAAAAGGTTCCCCGGGACGATTCGAGACTGGTTATTGTTCAGGAGTCGGTTGACTTCTGCCACCTCTCGGTCAGCATTGAAGGTCGCTTCCATCTGGGAAGGCCCTGGCGTCTGGCTATCCTTCGGGAATTTGTAGAGAAGCAACCGGCCGTAATCCTGGCCGTCGTTCATCGCAGCCATCCAGCCGATCATGTTTTCCTTACCTACGGGAGAGAAAGGCATGATCAGCATGAATCCCTGACGATTCTCGCCAGGCAGACCAATCTGGACATAGTAAGGCTTGATCGGCTCAGCGTTATTGCCTCGCCCGATTTCTGTCGGGATCTGCCAAGCGTCCTCGTTATTCAAAAAGACGGTGGCGTCGGTCACGTGGTACGTGGTGAGGATCTGAGCCTGCTGGAGAAAGAAATCTTCACCATAACGCAAATGAGGTCTGAGCCCCTCCGGCATCTCGCTCAAGGGTTTGATCAACCCTGGAAAGGCCCTGCGAATCATCGCGATAACAGGTTCCTTCTCGTCCATGACGTAGGCAGTCATATCGCCTGTGTAGGCATCCATGATGACCTTCGCTGAATTTCTGATGTAGTTCAGCCGTCCTTGGGCCGTGATGAGGGTCTGGGAGTAGGGGATGTGGCGCGACGTTGTGTAGCCATCCAAAATCCAGAAAATCCTTCCCTCGTGCAACACCATGTAAGGGTCTTGATCAAACCGGAGCATCGGGTAGATCTGCTCCGCCCGATCCGTGAAGTCTCGGCGGAAAATGAGCCTGGTTTCAGAATTGAGGTCGCGACTGACGAACAGGTTGCCATCCCCGAAACGAAGACTCATCGCAATCTTGTTTAAGATCGGGCCTACTGGAATGCCTCTCGTTCCTGTCCAGACGTACTCTTGCTCACTCTGAGCTGGGTAGTCAAACTCTTTGGTGTTGGTGCGCAAGAGGACATATCCCTCGCGCTCTTGAATACTCCGTCTGTAATCGCTGAAGTAGACCCTCGGCTGGGTGACTTCTTGACCCATCCGGCTAACTGGCGGAACGTTCTCGATAATGAACTGAGGCCGACCACTCGCTCCTGCCTCGTTCACTTTCGACATCACCAAGCCAAATCCGTGGGTGTACTTCAGGTGAGTGGTCTGCCAGTTCTTGCTCCCAGGCGAAAGACCGTCTGCGTTGATGTTCCTGGCGGAGAGCATCACCATCCTCTGTTCACCATTGATCATGTAGCGGTCGATGTCAACATCCGGAAAGGTGTAGTAGGGTCGAAGCCCTTGAAGGCCGTCCAGTACCCCGAGCAGAACCTCCGGATCCCACAGTCGCATGTTATCGAGAGTCTGCTTGCTGGCAGCGAGTTCTTGGGCTGTCGGAGAAGGTTGAACGACAAAGTTATTCACCTCAATGGCGCGACCACCAGGAATATCGAGTCCGTAGGCGTAGCGAGTCATCTGAATCGCCCGCTCGACGAAGGGACGCTCGACTGTCAAGCGGTTGGGAGTAACGTAGAGCGAATTGATGAGTCCCGGAACGAGGCCAAGGACAATGAACGACAAGGCTGCCCAGACACTTGCCCCCACGATGGGAATCTTGAAATCTTTGCGCCAGAATGGGTTCACGAGAGTCAACAGACCAACAACAATCCCCAAAACCCCTGCTACAAGCATGAAGTCAAGGGCTTGGTTTTGAGCGAATCCTGGGCCGGGAAAGGTCTCCCCCACCTCCGTCAAGCTGCTATACCGGCCCAAGATCATGGAAGCACCGACCAGGATCAAGATCACCCCGCCTAAGGTGCAGACGTGGCTGTGGAGGTGCTTCCGGTCAAACTCTCCGCCCCCAACATTCACCGCGGAACCAGCGAGAAAGTAGAGGATCGCCATCACACCAGCACAAAGAGCCACGACCCCAGTAAACGACCCAAGAATGGTCTGCAAGAACGGGAGTTTGAAGGCATAGAAGCCGAGATCGAGGTTGAAAACGGGATCCTTCACCCCAAAATCGCCTCCGTAACGGAACATCCAAAAGCTCTCGACCCGACCAGTGAGAGAATTGCCGGTGAGAATTCCAAACAAGATCGCCAGAACGATCGAGACAGGCTTGGCTGCCTTCTGAATCCCAACCCAAAGGATATCGCTCGCAGCTGCCATTGTATTCAGATCACGCGGCGGTAGCTTCACCTTCATCTTGAGGCAGTATTGCGTCGTCAGGTAGAGGGGAATTGCTGCCAGGACAAATCCAAAGACCCAAAGACCTGCTTCAGTCCCGATCCCCTTTAAGAAGACCTCCGGTTGGCGAGCGTCATGCAAAAACCACTGCCATTCGGTGTACTTTCCAAAGAGCGAAAAAACTGCGACCACCAAGGCCAGCACCACCGCCCAAACCAGAAATCCCTTGCCCGACTGTTGCTCCTCTCCCTCAACCGTTCTGAGACGTACTTTTCTCATCGTCACGTTAACATACTCGAGTTAACAGACTTGGTTTGGCCCTCGCGACCTTTGACCCCCAAACTGTACTTATGTGTCCCGACTGCTGCAACGTTCCGTTTCAAAGGACCGTCATATGCAGTAGCTTGAGGCTTATCTACGAATGAACAGTTTTCGTTCCAGCAACCCAGTCTTCCGAAATGACGTGATGACTGGTCACAACTTTGCCGTTACGACGTCACCCATGACTCTGGCTGGCACCATGCAAAAGTCTGGGCTTCTTCTGGCCATCACTGTCGTCATGGCAGCGGTCGGCTGGATGCTGACTGCCAGTATGGGTTCAGCCGGTTTAGGAATCGCAATCGGGTGTGTCATCATCGGATTTGTAATCGCTCTGATTACCTTTTTCAAACCACAAGCAAGCCCCATCACGGCTCCCCTGTACGCGACGTTTCAGGGCGTCTTTGTGGGTGCCATCTCTTTCGTAACAAGCCAGATGTTTGCCAACACCCAGTGGGCTGGGATTGTGCCGATGGCTGTTGTTGCGACGCTGGTTGCCTTCGCCGTGATGTTTGCCCTCTACGCCACCCGAATCATCCGCGTAACCCAGATGTTCCGCTCGGTTGTGATGGGAGCAACCGCCGCGATTATGATTCTCTACGTTGGGAGTTTCGTGGTGAGTCTTTTCTGGTCCGGAGTCTGGCAAATCCCCATCTATGGGAGTGGCTGGATCGGCATTGGATTTTCGGTCTTTGTGGTCGGTCTCGCTGCCTTTAATCTGCTCCTTGACTTCGATATCATCGAAAGAGGCGTTGAGGGTCGCGCCCCGAAGTATATGGAATGGTACGCCAGCTTTGCCCTGATGGTGACCCTGATCTGGCTCTACATTGAGATCTTGAACCTTCTTCGCAAGATTGCCTCTCCGCGATAAGCGAGTCAAAAGCGAAAATGGGCTGTCTTTAAAGAGGCAGCCCTCCTTTTTTTGTTTCCACCCAAAGGCGCCGCCCCGTGACTTGCAGCCTTCTTCCCAGAAGCCCCTCCCCTCAGTATTTTTACGGGGGAGAGGGGCTTTATCACATTTGAGACAGTCGCTTTTTGTCTCCTACCCTTCTAACGAACCAGAACGAGTTCGCGTAAATCCTGATCGTTCACCTCGGATTTGGTATCAGCTAGGCGGCAGAATTCCTCATAGATCATCTCGAACCGCTCGTCTGGGAAGTTGAAGCCAAGTTCGGACAATCGATGTTTGAGTCCATGCCTCCCACTGCGAGCGGTCAGGATGATCTCAGTCTTAGCAGCTCCCACCATCTCTGGGTCGATGATCTCATAAGTCGATCGTTCTTTCAAAACCCCGTCTTGGTGGATTCCTGAGGAGTGAGCGTAGGCGTTCGCTCCAACAACTGCTTTGTTTCGCTGAATCAACATTCCTGTAAGATTGCTCACCAGGCGGGATACTTCGAGAAGCTTCCTGCTGTGAATCGTCGTCTCGCATTGAAACCGTTCCTTTCGAATTGCGAGGGCCATCACGACCTCTTCAAGAGCAGTGTTCCCCGCTCTCTCACCAATTCCATTCATCGTAACCTCGACCTGGCGCGCCCCACCCAAGACCCCCGCCAGGGTATTGGCTGTTGCCATCCCGAGGTCGTTGTGGCAGTGGCAGCTGAAAATGGCTTTGTCCGAGTTCGGAACATTGTCAATGATTCCCTTGATCAGATCGTGGTACTCATCAGGAGCTGTGTAGCCAGTGGTGTCTGGGACGTTGATGACAGTTGCGCCTGCCTTAATCACTTCTTCGACCACCTTGTAGACATAGTCGCGATCTGCCCTTCCCGAGTCTTCCATGAAATACTCGACGTCCTCTACAAAGTTCCGGGCCAGCTTGACAGAGTTCACGCCAACCTCCAGGGCCTCCTCCTTAGACATCCGGAGCTTAAACTCTAAGTGGTTGTTGCTCACTCCGAGCCCCGTATGAATTCTCGGCCGTTCGGCTGGTCGCAGGGCTTCGGCGGCAACTTCGATATCCCGGGCCTTGGCTCTCGTCAGGCCGCAAACCGTCACGCCTTTCAACTCCCGACTCAGCATGTTCACTGATTCGAAGTCTCCCGGCGAGCTAATGGGGAAGCCAGCTTCGACAACATTCACACCAAGATCAACGAGAGCAAGGCCGATGGTCAGCTTTTGCTCCATGTTCAGGTGCACGCCAGGGCTCTGCTCGCCGTCACGAAGGGTTGTGTCGAAAATATAGACTTGGTGGCTCATCTCGGTACCGTCTCTCCATTGAGAATCTGATAGAGCATTATACGAACATCGAGCGACGATCGTGTCGAGGACTGTGTCGGACAAGGGAGAAACTCGCCTCTCATCGGACCCGCGGCAAACGCTACGGATGAGAAAGTCACCCCCAGGACTTTCATCTAAAAAATGAGGAGATAGGCCTGGAAAGCCATGCGTCGAGAGTCCTGCTTTCAGACCCAAGCTTGGGGAAACGCAAAGACTGCCTTATGATCTGCTATAAGCCTTGGTCTCAGCGTCACTCTCCGCTGAAATGGACTAAGGCATCGGAGAAAAAACACATGACCACGATCGGCGATAACCTGTTGTTCTTTGGCAGCCTTTCCCTTATCTCCTTGACTCTCTGGGGCACTCTTCTTCTCTTTAACATCCTCTTCCCTGCTAAAGTTTCGACCTCTGCCCACTTGGTTGAAAGCTCCCCCGCACGATCCATCCTCTTTGGATTTCTCTACTCTCTGCCAGTCTTGATCATCACCCTGATTCTAGTCAATGCGCCAAGCCCAGTTATCAAGCTCCTTGCCGGGCTGCTCTTCGTTGCCTTCGTGCTGTGTGCCTGCGTCGGGATGGCAGGTCTCGCCAGGATGATCGGACTCAGAGTTCAGTCGCTTCATCCCAAATGCAGTGCCCTGAGCGCGAACGGCTGGGGAGCCTCACTCTTGGTTCTCTTTTGCGGGCTTCCATTCCTTGGTTGGCTGATTCTTGCTCCTGTGGCTCTCTGTCTGGGCTTCGGGCTGTTCGTCTCCAGTAGTATGAGAAGAATCACTGCTCCTAGGGCTTCGGGGGTATCGTGAGCCTGACTCGTCGCGAGTCCCTCGCCCTCCTGGCAGGAGCAGGAACTCTCGGTCTCGTCGCAGGTTGCACCCCCTTGGCCACAGTCAGCCGTCGACTTCAAGCGCCACAGTCGACTCGGTTCACTGCAGAAGCAGAGCCAATCCTGCTCGCCATCAATCGGTGGACTTTCGGCCATCGGCCAGGTCTCTTGAACGAGGTTGAAGAGTTAGGCTTTGACTTCTGGTTCGATCAACAGCTCAAGGCAGGCGAAGAGGACTTTGCCCTTCGAGCTCAACTGGATCGTCTAGAGATCCACCATCTAAGCCCCTGGGATCTTCGCGACTGGCCGATGGATCGCATCCTGGCCCAGTTGCAACAAGCTGCTCTTCTTCGCGCCACCTACTCCCCGTGGCAAATTCGCGAACGAATGGCAGACTTCTGGACAAATCACTTCAATATCTACGGCCGAAAAGGGCTCGGTGCCTACCGGAAGCCTCTCGATGAGAGGCTCGTCGTAAGGGCTAATGTCCTTGGCTCATTCCCGGCAATGGTGAGAGCTAGCTCCAAGTCAGCTGCGATGCTTGTCTACTTGGATCAGCAGAATTCCACCGCCGCCCAGCCGAACGAGAACTACGCCCGTGAACTCTTGGAACTCCACACTCTAGGAGTAGACGGAGGATACAGTCAGAAAGATGTCATGGAGGTGGCTCGGTGCTTCACTGGCTGGAGTGAAGAACGTCGGTTCCTCCGCGCCAAAGGCGATTTCCTCTTCCGCCCAGAACTCCACGATGACGGGCAAAAGGTCGTCCTGGGCCAAGTGATCCCAGCAGGAGGCGGAGTTCGCGATGGAGAAAGAGTCGTCGAGATCCTAACGAAACATCCTGCGACCGCACGCCATATCTCTGGCAAGTTCTGCCGCTTCTTCGCTGGCGATGACTGGGAAAAGCACCTTCCCGTCGTGATCCGAGCCTACGAGCAATCGGAAGGCGATATCCCCACGATGGTGCGATCGCTGAAGGATTCGATGGCTTCTTCTCCTCAGTCCCAACCGATTCTGAAAAGACCCTTTGACTACCTTGCGAGCTCGCTCCGTGCTCTCAACGCAGAAACGGACGGGGGCGAAGGAATCCAGCACCACCTTCGCGCCATGGGCCAGCCCTTGTATGAGTGGCCGATGCCAGATGGTTACCCGGTGGGGACGGAACCTTGGACAGGTTCGCTCCTCGCCCGGTGGAACTTTGCCAGTGCCTTGGTTCGAAACGAGATCAGTGGAACGCAAGTGGATCTGGAACAGCTCCAGAAGCTTTTCCCTGACCAACGTCCCATATCCATGGCCCTGAACCAGCCAAGCACCCAGTCCCAAGTGCAAGAACTCGACACTCTGCTGAGCCAGCTTGAAATGCGCGATCAGGTAGCCCTCAGCCTTGCTTCTCCGGAGTTTCAATGGCGATGAACGAAGAATGGTATAGCTGTGATGGACAAGGTAACTGGTCCGGCGCCTCAAGCCGACGCGCTTTTGCTGGTCTCGCTCTTGGGAGCCTCGTTTGGTGGGCAGCTGGCAGTGCTCTTGGCCAGGTATCTCTGCAAAGGCCAGCCCAGCATGGCAATGTCCTGGTTGTGGTCTTTTTGCGGGGAGGATGGGACGCCCTCAACGTCGTGGCTCCCTATGGCGAAGACAACTACTACCGCCTTCGGCCCACTCTTGGCTTGGCTAAACCCACTGCAGGAGTCGGGACAAAGCTGCGAGACCTTGATGGCTTTTTTGGGTTAAACCCTGCCTTGAGCGGCCTTTTTCCTGCTTGGGATGACGGGGATCTCGCCATCATCCACGCAGTTGGCTCGCAAGACCGATCCCATTCTCACTTCGAAGCCATGGCAACTATGGAACGAGGCCTGAGAGACCAGAACGACTCGACCGGCGGCGGTTGGCTCGGACGTCACCTCAAGCTGACGGGAGGGACAGGCTGGCCTATGAGGGCCGTGAGTTGGGGCGAAACAGTGCCAGAGTCTTTGGGTGGCGCAACGGGAGCGATCGGCGTTTCATCCATCAGTGACTACTCGCTCAGAACTCAGTCACATTTGGAATCTCTTGAAGCCCTTTACTCCCGTTACTCCGACCCAGTCTCCCAGGCAGGCCAAAACACGCTCGAAGTTCTGAAAACCTTGAGCAAGCTCGACCCCAAAGACTACAAGCCAAGCGGAGGAGCAAGCTATCCTGACTCCCGATTGGGCCGTGCCCTCCGCGAATCTGCTTTCCTAATCAAGAAAGAGATCGGCCTCGAAGTCGCCTGCATGGACTCAACTGGTTGGGACTCTCACGTGACCCAGGGCACAACCGATGGATGGCTCTGGACTCTTCTTAAAGATTTGGGGGATGGGCTCGAAGCCTTCCGAAAAGACCTTGGCAAGGAGATGAGCCGAGTCACAGTGGTTGTCCAATCGGAGTTCGGCCGCAGGGTCTTCGAGAATAGCGGCTTAGGGACTGATCATGGGAGCGGCGGGGCGATGTTCCTCATGGGGGGCGGAGTCCAGGCTGGCAAGGTTATGGGAGACTGGCCGGGGCTAGCCCCTCATCAAGTGGTAGATCCTGGTGATCTAAGAATCACAACTGACTACCGCGATGTGCTCGCCGAAGTTCTGGAGAAGCGACTCGGCAACCGCGAGGTGAACAAGGTGTTTCCCGGGAGAGCTGGAAAGAAGTTGAACCTTGTGATCTAACCAGGTACCCTGGGGCCGTGAAGGTTGCTGCCCTCGTGAGCTTTTCCTTGTTGCTAGCTGGTTTTGCCTCTGGCTCTTGGTCAGTGGGAAGCAACCGAGTCCTCGTTTGGGAAAATCAACCATACATCCCAGTTGGCCTCAGGGTAAACCAGGACGAAGAGGAAATCCGGAGAGCCCACAAGCATGGGATTCGGGATCTTATCGTCGATCTTTCTGCCGACGGTCGTGGATGGCGGCAGACCTTCGAGTTGCTCGATTCTCTCGAGATGAGATATGTGATCTCTATCTCGTCCTTGGCCCCTGGAGCCCTCGTTCACGCTGTCGAGCCAGATGCATATCGTCTGCCAAACCTCCGTGGAGCCTTCCGGCAAGTTGTTCAGCTCCCAGGCGTGCAATCAGCCGTGGTCGTCTTGGCCTCGCAACGGGACAGTACGATCCTCTGGGCAAAAAAACTTGACGTCGATCCTAACGGAACACTTGTAGTTGAGGAAAAGCGCGCGATCGGAGGTGAAAACGTGCTCCTTATCACTCCGCTCGTCAGCGACCTCCGGAGTCCCGACGCCTATGAGGGGTTTGATCGTCGGCGAGACGAACTTCTCGGCAGTTTAAAGGCTTCCCCCCCTGGCAAAGGCTACCGTGGTCTTTTGAACCCGATGGGTCGGGGAACAAACTTCGTCAATCAATCAACTTCGGTCGTTCCCACTTCTCCCCTCTATAGGTTCGAGATGGAGCACCATCTCCAGGCTGAATATGGCTCCCTAAATCTGGCCCAAAGGGCATGGGGTTTCGGGATGAACGACATCACCTCATTTCGAGCGATGGCCCGCCTCATCCCTCTTTGGTCGAACCGCAGGGGGGTCCCTTCTGTTTTTGACCCAGAGACAGGCCGGACCTATCCAGTAGATACACGCCTTTCGGTGATGTGGGCTGACATTCGGAAAGTGATGCAAGCAGCCTTGACCCGCCGCTACCGCCGACTGGTGCAGAACATTCGCTTGATCGCCGACGGGCCAGTCATTCAGACTTGGGAGGGATGGACTGGCCCCTACGCCGAAGAGTCCCCTTGGCTAAACGGAATCGGCTTCGCTGCGACAAACACTTCCTTCGATGGGCTTCTCCACTCCGCCGCCAGACCTGTTTCTTCCCTTCTCCGCGCAACCCGCCCCCTCACGGCATGGGCCACCCAAGTTGATTTGAAGTCAGGCGAGCAAAGTTTGAGCCCAACCTCCGTCGTCGCAGCTCTTGAAGGGCTGGGTGTGAGGGGAGTTTTCTTTGTCACCCAAGACCCTGTGGCAATGAAAGAGATAGCGGAGCTTGCCAAAGACCAAGATCGACTTGCGGCAGCCAACCAATCACCCAACGCCGTGTTCTTTCCTGATGCCGCCACAGATCCTGCCGAGCCCAAAGCCCTCGCTCCTGGCCTTTGGTGGCTACCCAGCCCAATGGCTGGTCAACGATTGGATTTTGGATGGGGCTTCTTCGCCTACCGCCTGGTCGAGCAAGAGCAAGTGCAAACAGTCCTGTGGATCGAGGAAGAGAGCCGACTGGTGCGGCTCAAAGCTCCAAACCCTGGTTCAGCCATTGCCAGAACGGTGGACGGGAAAGACGTTCCGATTCGGCGACTGAAAGACGAAATCGAACTCAAACTTTCCCGATTGCCAGTCATCATCGAGGGCTTGGCCGATTCTCCAGTCCCCCTAGAGTGCTACGAGAAGTCGGTGGTTCTGCTGGCGTTCCTAGCCGACAACTACACGGTTCAGGTGGACCCTGGCGGTACGATGATTGGGCGTATCCGTGAGTTCGCTCTTGCCTTTGACCGCAACCCTCCTGTCGCCATTCGGCGGATCCGTGAATTGCTCAACGAAGCCATCGTAGCCTCGGCTCCCTTCAGTTGGGCTGACGCAGAGCGGAGCCAAAATCACACATTCAGCACGATAGAGCCTCTCGCCGGAGCGAGCAACGGCGAAGTTCTCACCTTACGAACCGCCATGAGGCCCTCCGAGGAAGGGTTCATGGCCCGTTTCGACCTGAGACGACGCCAAGAAGGGCTGCACGAAGTCTGGGTGCTGGCGAGAGTTCCAGAGCCGCAACGTCAATCCGTCTTTCTGGAATTCGGGGGGCGAACCTTTGGCCTGCCGACCACTCCAGAAACCATTCTTCCCTCTGGGCTCGGGTGGTATCGAGTCGGAGAGTTTTCTCCAGAAGCGTCCTTTGTTGTGCGTCTGATCTACTCGGGAACTAACCCAGACATTGCGGTTGACGTCGTTGTTGCCGCCCCGAAGGGTTTTCGTCCGATTGGATCGACTCCTCCCGTCGAGTGGGTCGGGCCAATCAGAACCCCTATCCCTTAAGAAAGGGGTTTTCCCGCGTGGTCATGCGGGAGATCCACTCCTTCTCCTGCTCGGCAAAGTTCTCTGGATCCATGTCTAATTTGCCGTAAAAGCACTCAGTCTCACCGGTCCTGACTGCCCAGCCAGCATCTCCATAGCTATAGTGCCACCACTCGTCCCGGCAATTACTGAAACCCACTGCGAGCATTGTCTCGACAAGGATCATGCGATGTCGATGGGCTGCTTCCGTGAGACCATAAACGTAGGTTGGGTGTCCCTGCATCTGGGTGTAGGGCGAGACGACGTCTACCACCTCTCCTCTTTGATCGAGTAGATTCACATCCAAGGCTCCCCCTGTGCAATGGCCAGGCGGTGCCTTCTGATCTACGGGAGCCACCCATCGGCAAAGGATGCGACGGACTGCGGCTGGCGACAGTTCTGGTCTTGCTTCCCGAAGATTTCTCTCCATCCACTCCCAAATGCGGACTTGCCTTTGGTAAGGGCGCCATGCATCTGTGATTCCCAATTTGTACTCTGGAGCGAGGATTTTTGCAGCTCTTTCCGCCATCTCTGCGACTTTGAGGCGAGCATAAGGAATCACAGAGCTTCGCGCAATGACCGCCGTAGGAGCGACTTCGAGGAGAGAGACCAAGGGCTCCCCACTTTCCGTCTCGGCGACGCGGTTCAGAGCCCTGATGGGTTCAGGACGCCCTTTGCTCCGATCCCATCTTGCCATATGGTTCAGAGTTTAGCGTCCGAACAAGATAATCAACAGGGCCGCTGCCCCAGCAGCGCGGACGATTCTTTGGTCACCAGCAGAGGCCCGCGAAGGAACCTCAATTCTCATTCCTGGACGAAGCTCGATATCACCGACATAACCAGCTTCAATATCCTTCAGGTTCACGGTGACAGGTCGTCCCCCGTTCGGCGAAGTCACCCGAATGGCTTCTGAACGAGCGTCGTTTTTGAGTCCACCGGCTCGCTGGATCGCGGTCGAGAGCCTCATCCCTTCCTCCAGCTCAATCTCACCAGGAAGCATCACGGCACCCTCAACTCGAACCAACACGCGGATCAGCCTCGTCGAGACGACAATTCTGTCCCCTGGCCTCACGGGAGTAAAGCCATCATTAGGGAGACGGAGCGTTCGGTTCGCTTGGTTGGGACGAATCAAGGTGACCTGAGAGGTCTCGGCGTTTGCTGCGAATCCCCCTGCTCGAATCACCAAATCTCTCACGAGCATCTCCTCGACAAAGTCGAACTGACCAGGCATCATCACAGACCCTTCCACCGAGATCTTGTTCGAGATAGCCGGTTGAGGAGGGTCTGGCTGGTTTGCAGGGGCAGTGGTCGTCCCTGGATTTTGAGTTTGGTTGGGGGACGTTTGATTTCCACCCTGTTGGCCATTTGTCCGTCGAACGGGAAAGATGACGTGGTCTCCAGGCTTGAGCTTAGGATTAATTTGGTCACTTCCAAGGTCTCTTCTGGTTGTGTCCACTCGGAGTTGCCCGCCGTTCTCACTCAGGACCAGGATACTTGCTAAGTCAGCCTCTGGCTTCGGCTCTGCCAGACGAATGATGTCGGCCAGCGTGATGCCTTCCCGGAAGGGTGCCTCAGCCTCAAGGGTGACAGCACCAGAAAATTTCACCATTTTGAGCTGCACGCGGAGAAGGGTGAGGCTAACGGTCGCTTTTCGAATGATTCTGTCACTCACCAGCTTCTCGGAAATGCGCGTGGCAGCTTCAGCCTCGGTGAGGCCAGCAATGCGAACTGCCCCGAGGAAATCAACCATCACAACCCCATCCGCCGAAACTGTGTAGTCACGGTTCATGGCAGGCTCTTCGGTCACCATCACCCTGACTCTGTCACCAGCCTTGATTCGGCTTTCATCCGGTTGTGCCCAAGCCCCGAGGGCAAAGAGGCTCAACAGCATTACCAAGAAGATCCGAAAGGCTTTCATGACTCTATGGTTCAAGACGAGTCGGATGACAGATTCGCTTCTGGTCTTTTTCCCACACAAGAAAA
>JALOLT010000151.1 GCA_025455775.1 Fimbriimonadaceae bacterium | reverse complement strand
AGCCCAGCCATGCTCCCAGCTGATGTTCAAAAACTTGGCCCGAAGCGCAAAACGCTGAAGGAAGAAATGGAATCCAAGGAAGCCAAAGCAGCGACCCAGCAACCGCTCCCCCCTTCAGGACTGCAAAATGCTGGCAAGATTGGACTTTTTGGCAAGTCAAGAACCTTGGCCGAAGAACTTGAGGAGGAAGCCAAAAACCCCACCGCTTCGCGCCCGGAGTTCGTCGCTCCCCCCAAAGTTGAGCCTGTTGGGAAACCCAAGTCAGAAGAACGCGACGCAAGAAACCGTGGATCGAACCGGGATCCGCGCACAAACAGAGAGAACAGAGGGAGCAGACAGGATGAGAAGAGCGATGGTGGGCGACAAGACCGAGAAAGGCGCAATCCCCGCAATCCTGATCAGGATCACCGGCGACGACCAGAGTCAGCCCAAGTCCCGATTGCAAAGAGGCCCCTACCAGAACCCACCGAACTCATCTTTGACTCAGAGCTGGAGGAAATCCCGCCGGTAACCTGGCGAAGTCGCGAAGGCACAGCCAAGCCAGCCCTCTTCAGAGAACCCAGACAGGAATGGTCGCGCCAGCCTGAGGCTCCTTCCACGACCCCAGTTTCGCCGGAAGATCAACCCCAGGACGAAGAAGGGAGACTGGTCGTCTTGCACTGGCGAGACTCTGCCCCAGCCACAGGCTCCAGACCAAAGGACTCCAGACCGAAAGAGGAGGATCAGGATTCAAACATTGGCCTCGGTCAGGGAGATGAAGAATCCTCTGAGCCGCAGCAAAGCTCTTTTAGTGCCAGAAAGAATAAGGCGAAGAGCCGACGCGAAAGGGGTTTCGGCCGAGATGAGAGCGGCGAATCCACAAACCGTTCAGAAGTGACCGAGCCACCGGTGAAGGCGGCTCCCGCAGAGCCTCAAAAGCCAGTCCGACCCAGGCGACTTCCAATCGTCCCTCCCGAAGACGCTGCCCAAGTGGTGGTGCACGACGGGCATGTGTGCCTGATTCGCGACCAAAAGGTTTATGCCCCCCTCTTCTTTGCCGTGGATCCCAGCGATCCGGCTCGCGTAGCAGGGGTGCAAGAGCAGCTCCGCCTTGCTCACGAACATGGGGTCGAGATCATCGTTTGTCCCCTGAATCTCATCGTGGATCCGGATCGAACCGGTGAAGCCATTGCCGCTTGCCGAAATCGCCTCGAGACTGTTTTGGCAGCCCATCCTGCCGCCCAAGTGGTTTTCCGACTCGACTTTGTGCCGGGCGATGGCTGGTTCCAGTCCTACCCTGACGCTCGCTACTATGATGCCAAGGGGCGCCAAGCAGAACCGAGCTTGAGCGATGACAGCTACTGGCAAACAGCCCAAACTTGCTTAGAACTGGTCTCGAAGGGCGTTATGGGATTCGAGCAAGTTGGCCACGTCATGGGCTTCCACCTTGGGAGTGGCGACTGGTTCTATGCCGACACAGAAGGGTACGACACTTCCGCCGCAGCCAGAACCCAGTTTCGAACCTGGCTCCGACATCGGTATCGCAATGACAGTGTGAGCCTGCGCGCCGCTTGGTTTGATGGGGGAGTCACTTTTGAATCGGTCGAAGTCCCAGAGTTCGGGGCTGCTGCTGCCAAGGGTGACGAGTTTGTCCGGTTTGGCAGAAAGGCTCGAAAGTGGGTTGACTACCACCTCTTTTTGAGCGATCAAGTGGTGGATCGAATCGGACAGCTTGCCTATTGTCTAAAGGAAACCAGCGGGGGGCGATTCTTGGTCGGGACAAGCTATGGCTACACCTTTGAGTGGTCTCACCCTGCCAGTGGACACCTTTCGCTTGGCAAGCTTCTGCGATGTCCCGATATCGACTTCATCTCGGCACCACCCAGCTACAAGAGCCGCGAACCGGGAGGCTCTGCCGCATTCCCCAGCCCAGTTGACAGCTTTGCTCTGAACGGCAAACTCTTCATCAGCGAAGAGGATTTCCGGACAGCGATCGGCGGGAGGGTTGAGGAAGAAGACCACAACCCGATGATGAAAACCCCTCAGGCCCTGGAAAGTGCTCACTGGAGGGGAGCAGGAGCGGCCCTCGCCCATAAGGGGGGCGTCTGCTGGTGCGATACCTTTGGGAATGGCTGGCTGAACTCTCGCGGCATCTGGCAAAGAGCTGAGATCATCAAACAATCACTCTTGCAGAGAATGGCCAAGAAGCCAGAGAGCCCAGACGTCGCGGTCTTCGTCGATGAGCGGTCTCTCGCCCTCCTGGTGGATGATCGCGCTTTCTCGGCGCTAGTGCAAAACGTGCGAGAGTCAATCCTCCGGAGTGGACTCAGTGCTGGCTTTTACCTTCTGAGCGACCTGGCTCACAGAGAGAATTTCCCCGAGAGCAAGCTCTATGTCTTTATGAACGCTTGGGACATCCGACCAGAAGTCCGGGCTGCGATCAAAAGTCGACTCCAAAGAGACGAGAAGGTGCTCTTCTGGCTCTACGCAGCAGGCCTCTTCGAGGGGGGGCGAGACTCTTTGGAAAGAGTGCGTGAAGCGACGGGAATTGCTCTGCGACCCCAGCCATTTAACAGTCCTTCGGGAACCTCGATCCTCAACTCACGAGACCCCCTCTGCCGGCCCTTGCCTGAGAGCCTCTTGAGTCAGGGTGGGCAACTGGAGCCGAGCTACTTTGCGATTCCTGAAGAAGCAGTGGTTCTTGGTGAGTACTCCCAAACAGGCCTCCCCAGCTACGTCGTCCGAAAGTTTGCAAACGAAGGGCAGGGAGGTTGGACATCTGTCTTCCTGGGTGAGCCTGTGGTGACACCAGGGCTTTTCCGATCCTTGGCCGAGCGAACCGACGCCCACGTCTGGAACTTTGGAGACGATGTGGTTCACGTCTGCCCGCCCTATCTCACGTTGCACAGCAGTAGCTATGGGGCCAAGACCCTGATGCTCCCGGACAAGTGGGTGGCCTACAGCCTCACAACCCAAGAATGGATGCCGATCGAAGCCAACTCGATTCGGTTCACGACTCTGGATGGCTTAACCCATAGCTTTTTGATCGGGCCGATCGGCGAGATCCAGTCGATCCTGAACGCAGATATCCCGAGTCTGACCAAGATCCGTGGTCCAATCATTCGCGAAGAAAACACCATGCACTGGGACGCCATTAAGTTTGATGTTCCCATCATGAAGCTCGACGAGTGGGTCGAGGAGACATGGAGTGACGAAATGGCGGACGATCTCCTCCTGAAGCCCTCGATGCTCGACATCGACAGTGAGGCCCTTATGGCAACCGAAGACACGGCTCCCTCTGGGCACGCAAGGAGTACCGGGCGCCGCCGCAGAAGAGGGAAGCGAGGCAAGGGCGGAGACGATGTTGGCCATCCGCGACGGGAGCGAGACAACCAAGACTCCGAACAGTTCGGGGATTCCGGCATCAACGTGATGTTCCGCAAAAGGGTCTAATCGATGTCTTTTCGAGCTGGAATCGTGGCAGTAGTGGGACGTCCCAACGTGGGGAAGAGCACCCTGATTAACCACGTCGTGGGACAAAAAGTCTCCATCGTCAGCGAAAAGCCGCAAACCACCAGACGAAAGGTGCTGGGGATTGCGACTGAGGAAGACTGGCAGATTGTCTTCGTGGACACGCCTGGGGTTCACACTGCGGCAGGCCGGTTTGGCCGTGTCCTCAACGAGCAAGCCCGCGAGGCCCTGTCCGACGTGGATCTCGTCTTGGTGATGGTGGACGTGAGTCGCGCCCCCCACAAAGAAGACCAGGCAGTGGCGGCAATGCTTCAAACGACCGGCTACCTGAACGGGCCGCGGCCAGCCGCCACAATCACGAACGACGACGAGGAGGAGGATTCTGTGCCTGTTCTCCCCTTTGCCCCCTCCCAAAGGGGGGTACCAGTCGTTTTGTGCCTGAACAAGATGGACTTGCTCAAGCCGGAGAATGTTGAGCGACACTACCGAGCCTATCAGGATCTTTTCCGGACTGATCAGATCATGATGACCAGCCTGCAAAAAGTGGCAAACATCGACCTCCTCGTTATGATTCTGTTGAATCACCTCGAAGAGAGAGAGGCGATTTTTCCCGAGGACGAGTTCACCGACCAGCCGATGCGACTCATGGCGGCCGAACTCGTGCGAGAGAAAGTTCTCGAACTCACCCAGCGGGAAGTTCCTCATGCCGTCGCAGTTATGGTGGACAGTTGGGAAGAGGAGCCAGGTTTGACCACAATTTCTGCCGTGATCACCGTCGAGCGCGAGTCGCAAAAGGCTATCTTGATTGGTAAGGGAGGTGCGATGCTGAAAAACATCGGGACTGGTGCCAGGCTCGAGATCGAGAAACTGATCGACCAAAAGGTCTATCTGGAATTGGTCGTTCGGGTGAGGGAAGGCTGGAAGGCGAGCGAGAACATCTTGCGTGATTTGGATCTCCTATAGTCCTAGTTTGAATCATTCAAGCGAGAGCAATTCTCGGGTACAAGTAGGGGGATGTTTTCGCACTATGCGCCGGAGACTGTTTCAGTTTTTGAAGAGGCTCGCTCTTTTGCAAATTCTCTCGGGTACTCAGATATCTTGCCGGAGCACTTGTTGGCGGCAATCTGCCTCAGCCCAAGCTCACCTGCTGGCAGTACCTTAACTCAGGTGGCTTCTTTGGAGGAGATTTATGCCGAAGTTTTGGCGACCCTCACGGTTGCTGATGCGATTTTCAGTTCAGATTTGACTGTTTCTCGCCGTACAAAGAGGGTGATGGATCTCGCCTTTGAGGTCATGCGTGAGAGTGGACACGATCAGGTGGAACCCCTGCACCTCTTGATGGCTTTGGTAAAGGCCCACGAGGGAGAAAACTCTGCGATTCTGAGTCACTTTGGCGTGACCGAAGAGAAACTCAGCTCTCTCCCCTGACTGGCCCTCTTGGCTTCTGGGGGACGTGGT
>JALOLT010000150.1 GCA_025455775.1 Fimbriimonadaceae bacterium | reverse complement strand
AAAACGATAAAAATTCCTTCTGAAATTATCATCTTCCCAGGCAGCGCTTCGGTCGTCAAGAACTGTACTGTTGTTCAGCTTAACGGCAGACTTGCTGTAGGCACCGAAGACGTCGAGAGGTCCAACCTTCAGGTTGACTTCGCCGCCGTAGACTTCGACGCGGTTAGGATCAGCTGGCAGGCTGAAGGCATTTCCATTGCTGTCGTGCCACAGGTAAGCCAGGTTGATGTTGCCCATTTCGCCGATTGGGAACAGGACTTGAACGCCCATGCTCTGGTCGACGGCACCGCCGGGGAAACCGATGGTGTTGAGGTCAGCACCGTTGGTGGTGAATCGGTCGCTGTTGCGGCCGCCCATCACGTTCAGGGATCCCTTGCCAAACTTGAACGAAGCCATCGCGCCATCGACATAGTAGTTGCCGTTGTTGCGAATTTCGTCGTTGTAGTAGTAGGCGTTGAAAGCAGGTCGTTGGAACAGGTACTTACCAACCTTGACACCGAATCGTCCGACGGTGGCGCTGAGGCCTTGGCCGGCGAGGGCAGCGTCAAAGTTCACCACGAACTCGTTGAAGTGAACGTCGGACGTCCCTTCTTGGAATCCAGTGGAACCAGCAGCAACCTTGGATCGGAGGCCGGAGCCATTGTCGAAGGTGCTGAAAGCGTTACCGACGACGAGCGAAGCCTTCCAGCTCACGTTGTCGTTGACCTTGCTGCTCAGCTTGAGGTTGGCCTCGTGCAGAACGGTCAGGTCTCGGGTCATTCCGACTGGGCTGTTGGCGTAGCGGCCACGGCCGACGCCGGAGATGTATCCGCCTGGCTCGATACCGAAGCGACCGTCTTGGCTGTTGCCAGCAAGAACGAGCAGGTTGATGTCACCACCGATGGTGATGGCGTCTTTCTTGCTCTTCAGAGCTTCGAGCTCTTCTTGGATGGACTTCAGCTTGCCGTCGATGTCCTCAACCTTGACGTTGAGTTGGGCGATGGCGTCGCGGTTGTTGTTGACGAGGGTTCGGAGTTCTTGAACTGCCGGGCCCCAGCCTTCCATGGTTCGAACGGTACCGCGCAAGGCTTCGACTTCTCGCTTCAGAGCATCGAACTCTTCGCGGGTCACGCCGCCACCGGTGGCAGGTCGGTTGCCTTCGAGTCGAGCGATTCTGGCTTCGAGGCCTCGAATCGCTTCATCTCGCTTTCCGAACTCAGCCACGACGAATTCGTACATGCGATAGATCGCAACGGCGAATTCGAAGCGGGTCATTGGGCGGGAGCCTCGGAAGTCATTGTTGGGTGGGTAGCCGATCAAGACACCAATGCGGTAGAGCTCTTGAACGGATCGCTCAGCCCAGTGCCCAGCAGGCACGTCGTTTTGAGCAGCAGCTGGCACGATAAGGGCCGCACCGAGGACTGCTGTCAGGGCGATTTTGAACATGCGGTTCATAGTTTTGTTTTTTCTCCAGATACCTGGATGAAGAAACAGTCCGCAACTTGCGCGAGACGAGAGAAAATGCCTCATCGCCTTGGAGACCCCACAAACTTCCTTGAGTTCCCTGTGAGACCAAGCCAAGAGATCATCCTCTATTTCGGCCCGGCAACGCATCCTGCGTTTCAACCAGTCGTGACATCGAGAGACAATGCCACTGCATAGGATTATGCCAGAACACTCCGGGACGTTAGCGCACTCGCAAGTTTACTAGGACTTAAGTCACGAGCGGATCATCTGAAGGAGCTCTTCCGTCTTTTCTGCCATGAGCTGAGGGTTCGCCCGAACCTCTACATTCAGGCGAATCACTGGCTCTGTGTTTGATCCCCGAAGATTGAATCGCCACTCCGGAAACTCCATGCTCAGACCATCTGTCTTGTCAACGACCCCGCCACTGTAGGCTGCTTCAACCTTGGCCAGAGTCGCTTTGACATCTGCCACTGTGCTGTTGATCTCACCGGAGCAGGGGAACTTCGTCATCATGTCTCCGACGAGTTCCCCCAAACTCTTGCCTGTTCGTGACATGAGCATGAGAATCGAGAGCATCGGGATCATGCCGCTGTCGCAGTACCAATGATCGCGGAAATAGTGGTGAGCACTCATTTCGCCGCCGTAAATCGCGTTCTCCGCCCTCATTTTTTCCTTTATGAAAGCGTGGCCGCTCTTGCACATCACGGCTTTGCCGCCAGCCTCGTTGACAATCTCCAACGTGTTCCAAGTCAACCGCGGATCATAGATCACGGTCGCGCCGGGATTCTCTTGCAGCAAGGCTGCCGCCAAGAGGCCTACCACATAGTATCCCTCGATAAAAGTGCCCTTCTCGTCGAGGAAAAAGCAGCGATCGTAATCGCCGTCCCAAGCAACTCCGAGGTCATATCCGCCTTTGCGGAGTTCAGCCTCGATGGGAGCGCGGCTCTCTTCTAAAATTGGGTTCGGGACTCCGTTGGGAAAATTCCCATCTGGCTCGAACATCATGCGGGTCAACTGGATCGGCAAGTGCTCGGCGAGTTGATCCATCGCGACTCCCGCCGCCCCATTGCCAGGGCTCGCCAGAACCCGAAAGGGTTTCATGCCCTTGGTTGGCACAACTTTCAAAAGATGGCTGATGAAGTCGCGGTAGCAATCCTTGTGCTCAAGACCACCGCCACCAGGGCCAGGGGCAACTCCGCCTTGAAGAATTTCGTGGGTGAGCTTCTCGATGTCGCCAAGACCACTGTCCCCGCTTATGGGGCGACTCTCGTGACGCACCATTTTCATCCCATTGTCTTGAGGCGGGTTATGGCTCGCTGTGATCATGATGCCCCCGTCGTAGCCGTAAAAGGCAGTGGCGAAGTAGACCATTTCCGTTCCGATCAGGCCGAGGTGGACGACGTGAACGCCCTCCTCGTTCAGGCCCTTCGTCAGGGCTTCGGCAAGAGCTGGCCCAGAAAGGCGGATGTCGTGTCCCAGACAAACCGTCTTTGCCTGAGTCGTTTTCCCGTAGGCTCGACCGATCGCGTAGGCGATTTCTGGGTTGAGATCTTCGGGGACTTTCCCACGAACATCGTACGCCTTGAAGCATGAAAGGAACTGACCCATAAACGGGATTTATCCTACCCAAGGCAAGGCCTGAGAATCTTCCAGACGAAAGACAGATGACCTGGTCTATCCAGGCACAACGATTTTGCTGAAATCTCCAATTTGCGACAATGTTTTTTCGACCTTGGCGAGCAAATTCAGGTTGAAGTCTCTGGTAGCTGGATCTTCGGCCATCACCATTGTCGACTCAAAGAAATCGTGAATCGGCTGGCGGAGTGAGATCAATACCTCTGCCACTTCCTCCACTGACTCCTCGGAACCGCTAGAGGATTTAGCCAGGATAAGTTCTGTTTTCTTAACATTATCAAGAAGCGCTTTGGCAGAATCAGTTACGGATCCCTCGTCGAGAATTGCCTTGCTATCAGGACTCAGATCCTTTTTTCGGGCAGCAGCAAGAATATTGATAGGACGCGAGGCAGCTTCGATAAACTGTGCCTGGTTGGCTACCCTTTCGCAGACAGACAAGGCAAATTTGATGCGAGTGGGTTGCAGCAGAAATCCTTCATTTTTCGCCGCAGCAAGGACTGCATCCAAACAGTCAAATCGCCTCTCATTCAGGAGAGCCTGATACCTCGCTCGGAAGAGATCGAGAAGAGCTTCCGTCGCCTTCACCCGGTCGGTGCCAAAGTCCTTGACCCCCTCAAGCGCCAATTTCCAAAACTCACTATGATCAATCGCTCTATGGTTGTTTGCCCAAGAAACCTCAATAATTTGCGTTGCTGCTCGCCGAAGTCCAAAGGGGTCACTTGTTCCACTGGGGACAAGTCCGATGCCCAAGAATCCCGCGAGCTTGTCCCACTGGTCGGAGACCAGAAGGCTAGCAGCCAGGGGATGGTGCTCTGCTTTGCGCGGATCATATTGGAATGCGATGGCCTGACAAACCTCTGGTGCGAATCCGGCGCGAGCAGCATAGTGTCCCCCCACGATCCCCTGAAGACTCGCCAATTCACTGACGAGGCCACTGCTCAAATCAGCCTTTGCGTAAAGGCCAACTTGGGCGGCGAGGGCTGGATCTGCGCCAAAGTGAGGGGCAAAGGACTCGGCCAAGCGGGACAGGCGATTTGCTCTTTCCCTGACCGTGCCGAGCTTTTCCTGGAAGGTCATCTTTTCCGTACGAGCCAGAAATTCGTCTAGCTTAAAGCGCAGATCTTCATCATAAAAAAACTTCGCATCATTGAACCTGGCATTCAGCACCCATTCGTTCCCGGCGCGGACACTATCGTCTTCTCCCGCATTACGGATCGAGATAAAGCGGTTCAGCAGCCTGCCACCCTGATCTCTGACTGGGAAAAAGCGCTCGTGCTTCACCATGGCTGTGATCAAAACCTCTTCTGGCAGGCTTTGGTAGGTTTCGGGGAAGGTGCCTTCGATGGCGATCGGCCATTCTGTGAGGAAGACGTTTTCATCGACGAGGGAATCTGAGAGTTGTGGGTCGCCACTCGCGACTTGGCGAGCGCCCTCGCGGATCATCTCTTCCCGCTTTGCCGGATCCGCTTCCACCTTTCTGGCCCTGAGACCCTCTATCAATTCGTTAAAGTTTTCTGCGCAAAAAATGTCTGGATGATAGAATCGGTGGCCTCGACTTTCATTTCCGCTCTTCACCCCTTCGAGTTCAAATGGCACTGTGTTTCCCGCAAAGCTTGCCAAAATCCAACGGATAGGTCTAGCGAATCTCATTCGCCCCTGACCCCAGCGCATTGTCTTATCAAAGGCCAGTGAAGTAACAGCTTCTGGCAATATCTCTGCCAGTAAGCTGATCATATCCTTGCCCTTGATCTCTTGGCTGATCCAGACGTAGTCGCCTTCGACTCTCACCTGATCCACCGCGACTCCTTGGCCGCGACAGAAGCCAAGGAGTGCGTTGGACG
>JALOLT010000063.1 GCA_025455775.1 Fimbriimonadaceae bacterium | reverse complement strand
AGGGGAAGGGCAAAGGGGCGGAGCACAGGAACCAGGATAAAGAGCAGGCTCACGAAGCCAGCTCCTAGCAAAAGCCACTGATCCTTTCTGAATTCCATCGGTACCCTTGCTCCATCATAACGAAGTGAGCCCCTCTTTCGTTTCCGTTTCGAATTAGTCCGGTACACTAAAGACTCAAGGTTATTTGATTTCGGCTAAGTCGAGTCAGAGACATTTCGTAGATTTAAAGTGAAGCTATGGCAGCACCGCGCAAAATTGTCGTCGTAGGCGGAGGCCTTGCTGGCCTCATGACCACCATGAAGCTAGCTGAGGCTGGCCACACCGTCCAACTCTTTAGCATCGTGCCGGTCAAGCGCAGCCACTCAGTCTGTGCTCAGGGCGGCATCAATGGTGCTGTGAATATTCGGGGCGAGGGCGACTCTCCTTACCTTCACTTCGAAGACACGATTACGGGAGGTGACTTCTTGAATCACCAGCCCCCTGTCATGAGGATGGCAGAAAGGGCCCCTGCTATGATTTATCTCCTCGACCGCCTGGGAGTGCCCTTCAATCGCACCAGCGAAGGACTTCTCAGCTTCCGTCGGTTTGGCGGAACCTTGAAGCACCGCACAGCATATGCCGGAGCGACAACAGGTCAGCAACTTCTCTACGCCCTGGATGAACAGGTTCGCCGCTTCGAAGGGCCAAGCGGAGTCCAAAAATTTGAAGGCTGGGAATTCCTTCGGGTGATCAAGGATGACCAGGGCCGGTGTCGCGGCATCGTCGCCCAAAACCTCAAGACAATGGAGATCCAGTCGTTCCCCGCCGATGCAGTCGTGATTTGTACGGGAGGAAACGGGGTCGTCTTTGGCCGCTCCACCAACTCTATCATCAATACAGGTAGCCCGGTCAGCATCTGCTACCAGCAAGGGGCTGTCTATGGGAACCCAGAGATGATTCAGATTCACCCGACCGCGATTCCTGGCGAAGACAAATGCCGGTTAATGAGCGAATCGGTCCGGGGGGAAGGCGGCAGACTCTGGGTGCCGCGAAAGAAGGATGAGACCAGGGCTCCCTTCGACATCCCTGAACAGGATCGCTACTATTTTTGCGAAGAATTCGACCCGCAATACGGCAACCTTTTGAGCCGCGACTTGGTGAGCTTTATCATCTATTGTGTCTGCCGGGCTGGTCAAGGCGTGAAGGGTGGCCAGCAGGTCTACCTTGATATCACCCATCTTCACCACAAGAAAGGGATGAGCCGCGAGCTCATTACCGACAAGCTGGGTGGTGTTCTCGAAATCTACGAGAAGTTCATGCGGGAGGATCCGATTGATGTTCCGATGAGGATCTATCCGGCGGTTCACTACACAATGGGTGGCCTCTGGGTTGATTACGAAAAGGGCCACGATGGACCTCTCGACGAAGCTAGTCCCAGAAACCAGCAAACCAACGTCTCGGGGCTCTTTGCGGCCGGCGAGTGTGAGTACCAATACCACGGAGCAAACCGCCTCGGGGCAAACGCCCTCTTGAGCTGTCTGACCGGTGGGGAACTCGCTGCTCTTGGCGTTCTTTCTTACATCAAGAATCTGCCAGGCGACTCTGGCTACGATGATCTGCCAGCCTCTGTTGCAGACGCAGAAGCAGGAGTTGAAAAAGATCGCTACAAAGCCCTCTGTCAGAGCAAAGGTGACGAAAACCCCTATCAGCTCTCGGCCGAACTCAGCGAGACTATGTGGAACTACTGTGGCATCTGGCGACTTCAAAAAGAGCTACTGGGAGCAAAGGACAAGCTGGACGAGCTGAGCGAAAGAGCCGAGAAGTGCAATCTCTTGGATCAGTCGACTTGGAGCAACCAAGCGGTTCCCTTTACCCGCACCCTCGTCCATATGATCGAGATGAGCAAGGCCATCGTTGGAGGCGCTTTGATTCGGGACGAGAGCCGAGGAGCCCACTTCAAGCTCGACACCCCAGAGCGAGACGATAACAAGTGGCTGGTCACAACCAAGGCGACCTGGACTCCCAAGGGGCCAGAGTTTGACATGACCGAGAGAGTCGAGTGCAACGTTCTCGCCCCCCGGGCGAGGAAATATCGCGTCAACCAAAACATGGTCGCCCGCTTTGTTTTGGGTGAGGACATTTTGCCAAAGAAGGCTGATGCTCCTGCTGCAACCACAGAAACTGCCACCGCTGGCGACTAGCTGGTTGGCTGGCGTAGGCTCAGAAACAAGCCCCCCGCTCCGATGGGAGCGAGGGGATTTTTCTTCGGATCAGTTTCCTGCTTGAGCGTCGGCTGCGTTACGGGCTTTTTCCGCTTCGATCTGGGCCTTCCGAATATCACCCATATCTTTGCCTCTCGTGGCATCGTCGGTTGGCGGTGGCGGAGTGGTCGGGCCATCACAACCTGCCAAGACAAAGAGGGCCGCAAGGCTAAACAGCGAGCTGAGCAGAACTTTTTTGTTCAACATTACTCTTGACTATACTGGAAGCGGTAGGCGAGGAGTCCACCGCCGGTCGTGAACGTCTCGAAGAAGCGTTGAGTCTTGATCGCCTTAGCACTGCCATCGGCAAAAGCGACCGTCCCGACGCCGATCCGGTAGTTCACGTTGTTGAGCCGCTGGGTTCCTTCAAAGGAGTATCTTCCCTCAAAGTTCACGCCCTCGAGAGATGCCCCTGCGCTCGGTGGCATTGCATCGAGTGGAGCAGGGTAGGCGTTGAAGCAGAGGAATCCATAGTCCCAACCCCTGGCATCAAAGAGTAGGGCGGTCTCAGCCACCCGTGCAATGGCTGTTTGGCTGAGGGAGGCACTGCGTCGCGTGACGTTTGTCGCCCCGGTTCCACAGTAGTCCACATCACCAACGTAACCACCTGCCAATCCATCCGGTGCGGCGTATCCCACGATTCCGTCCATCAAGGCTCCGCCCTGGGCGTAGAAGGTGCGCCATCGGCTCGTTGCGCTTGGCTCTTGGCCAGCGTACATCCTCCACCTGGGGAGCATTGCGTATTGGAAGATAATCCCTCCGCTGGAGCCACCGAGGGCTGGTGGGAGTGTGGGTCTGCGATTGTTAGTGGCGTTTGGCGAGTAGAAAATGTCGATGTTCTTGACGTAAGGCTGGAGTTTAAACATCCAGGAACCGGCATAGTCAACGCCATTCGAAGGGGAGAAGATTGGGCCTTCTTCAACCCCGATCACGAAGACATCGTCATTGTCGCTCGTGTAGATGAGGTTGGAAGTCGCCAGTTGCTTAACGTTACTAAGGGACGAAGTTTTCTTGGCAGCATCTTTGGCTCTGGCAAAGACAGGGAAAAGGATTGCCGCGAGGATTGCAATGATCGCAATCACGACCAAGAGTTCAATAAGAGTAAAGGCCTTTCTCATTTCAGATAAACCTGCGCATGGCTTTTTTCAGCCATCAATAATGAACTATACATAATTTGGGCTAGTGAAAGTTACGGAAAATCTTGTTGTTGACCTATTTTCTCAGGTTTTTAGTGCGTCAGTCTTTAGTTCTTGACTGCCCATTCATACTGGTTTGGCCAAGCGGCTGGTGCTCCCAGAGCTGTTGCCGCGCGATTGGCCCAGTGAGGATCCCTGAGCAACTCTCTGCCAATAAAGATAAGATCCGCCCTGTTTTCATCCACAATAGCATTGGCCTGTTCGGGGGTCGTTATCGCTCCGACTGCTCCAGCCAGGAGGCCTCCCGCTTGCTTTACCCCCTCGGCAAGGTGCACCTGGTAGCCTGGGCCGTTGGGAATTGGCGCATCCATGGTGCTCCCCCCGCTGGAACAGTCCATCAGATCCAGTCCGAGATCCTTTAGCTCTTGGGAGAGGCGGATTGTGTCCGCGAGAGACCATGCCCCTTCGATCCAATCGGTCGCGGAGATCCTCATAAAGAGGGGCTTCTCGCTCGGCCACACTTCGCGCACCTTCCTCACGAGTAAGCGGTGGAGGGCCGTGCGTCCCTTATAGTCGCCTCCAAACTCATCCGTCCGTTGGTTGCTGATCGGGGAAAGGAACTGGTGCAAGAGATATCCATGGGCTGAGTGTAGTTCGACAACATCGAATCCGGCGCGATGCGATCTTTCTGTCGCCGCGACAAAAGAATCAACCAGTTGGTGGATTTCGGCTTTGGTCATTTCTTGAGGTGTTGGCGATCCCTCGCGGAAAGGGATTGCGCTGGGAGCCTTTCTTGTATCCCATCCTCCATCTTCCAGTGGGACGAATCCCCTGACTTGCGACCAGGGGCGGTAAGTGCCTGTCTTTCGTCCTGCGTGAGCGAGTTGGATGGCAGAGACTGCCCCCATTTGGCGGATGTAGTCTGTCACTGGGATCAGGGGACTGACTTGCTCGTCGTTCCAGAGGCCGAGGTCTTGGGGGCTGATTCGACCTTCTGGTTGAACTGCTGTTGCCTCAGTCATGACAAGGCCACATCCGCCTGCTGCTCTCGCACCGAGGTGCACTAGGTGCCAGTGATTCGCAATTCCATCACAGTTGTCGCATGAATACATGCACATAGGAGACAGGGCGATCCTGTTTCTGAGAGTGACTGACCTAATGGTGAGGGGAGTGAAGAGTGCCGCCATATTTTTAAGCCTTTACCATCTCCTTCAGGACATCGACTCCCTTGGCGAGGGCCTCATCTAACTTGCTTGCGTCGCGTCCCCCGGCAGTGGCAAAGTCTGGTCTTCCTCCGCCTCCGCCTCCCGCCACTTGGGCGACTTGTTTTACAATATTGCCTGCGTGGGCACCTGCTTGTTGAGCTTCTGCCCCAACCTTGCAGACGAAGGTTACCTTTTCCCCTGACTTGAGAGCGACGAGTGCGACTCGGTTCGGTTGATTGTCGGTCAGTCGATCCGCGGAACGCTTGGCATCTTCTGGTTCGCCGTCGTTGAGTCGCTCGATGGTCAGTTCGACTGTGCCGAGGGGGATGATTTCTGCCTTTTGTCCTGACCCTTGACTGGCGAGCTTTTCCCGTTTGCGACGCTCTTCCTTGAGGGCGTCGAGAGTTCGGTGGACGGCAGAGACCAATTCGCGGGGGTTACTCTTCAGGAGTTGGGAGGCTTCCACCATTTGGTTCATTTGTTGATGAAGCCATTCGATTGTGCGCCATCCAGCGAGACAGGTGATGCGTCTTACGCCGCTGGCGGCAGATGCTTCGCTCAGGATCTTGAAGGTGCCAACTTCGCCTGTGTTGGAAACGTGGATTCCTCCACATAATTCTCGGCTGAAGCTGGGTTCGGTGGGGGACATGCCCCCAATTTGAACCACCCTCACGTGGTCGGCATATTTTTCGCCGAAGAGGGCCATGGCTCCCATTTGACGTGCCTCCTCCAAGGGAACGTCTGTATAGATCTTCACTGGGTGAGCCGCTAGAATTTGACGATTGACTTCTTCTTCTACTTGAAATATTTCATCTGGTGTCATCGCGGAGCCGTGGGTAAAGTCGAACCTCATGAGATCGTCGCTGACGAGGGATCCTGCCTGGCTCACGTGGGGGCCGAGGACCTGGCGCAGGGCGGAATGGGCCAGGTGGGTGACTGTGTGGTGTCTGGTGATGTGCTTTCTTCTCTCGGAATCGACGAGGCATTCCACCTGTTGGTTGAAAAGTCTTTCAGCCAGTTCTCCGCTCGCGTGTTCGAGAGAGAGTCCTGCAAGTCCTGGCACTCCAGTCACGACATGAACGAAGACACCATCTTGTTTGCGGACGTCGTTCACTTCTAGTTCGAGATCCTTCAGGCGCAGGATTCCACTGTCGGAAACCTGTCCTCCAGACTCTGCGTAAAAGGGGGTTCGGTCCAGGGAGAGGACAAATTCATCGGTCGCCCAGCCAGTCTCGGAGGGGACCGGGATTACTCCGGTCACTTTTGCGACATCTCTTGTTCGATCGTATCCGCTAAAGAGGGTGGGAGTCGGCTTGAATCCTGCCCCGACAAAGTTGATTTGCAGGGTGACTCCGCCATAGACTGACTCCATTCCACTGGCTCCCCGCGATCTTTCTTGGGCAGCTGCCATTGCGTCTTTGTATCCGGCGTGGTCAACTGTTACTCCTGCTTCGCGGCAGAGCTCTTCGGTTACCTCGAGTGGAAAACCGTAGGTGTCGTAGAGCATAAAGGCGATGTCTCCCTGGAGAGGGGAGGAAGCAGTTTTTCTGCCTTGCCGCCAATCTTCGAGCTTATTATTAAGGATTTCCGAGCCGCTAGCAAGGGTGCGGAGGAAGAGATTTTCTTCGTTCTTGAGTGTTTCGACGATCACTTCGCGTCGTTCCACGAGTTCTCGGTAGTGATCACCCATGGTCTGGATGACCGAGTCAACCAACTGGTTAAGAAACGGCCCGGAGAAGCCGAGAACTCTTGACCCTTTCAGGATGGCTCTTCGGATGAGTCTTCGCAAGACGTAGCCTCGTCCAGAGTTTGAGGGCAAAATTCCGTCTGCGATACAGAAGCACGTTGAGCGCAAGTGATCCGCAACGATTCTCATCGCCTGGGTTCCTGCGGCCTCACTTCCCTGGGGCTGATCCTTGACGAGGTGGCGAATCTCGCTCAATATACCAGTAAAAGCATCGGTATCGTATACACTTGAGTGACCGGATAGAACAGCGGCAGTTCTCTCGAGCCCCATGCCTGTATCGACACTGAGGAAGGGCAGGTTTGGCATGCCTGTTTTCTTGTAGCCCCCTTCGGGCAGTGCGTCCCCTTGCCATTCGTAGCTAATGAAGACATCGTTCCAGATCTCGAGCCACTTACCCTCTGATTCATCCTTCAGGTAGTCCTCGGCGGTGTATTCACCATTTGGTGGGGGAATGTCGTTTGGCACCCAGTAGAACATTTCACTGTTGGGGCCGCACGGTCCGGGCGGGCCGTTTGTGAAGGACTCCGCTGGCCAATAGTTCGTTTTTTCTCCGAGTTTGAAGACGCGATTGGTGCCGTCGATTCCTGCTGCCGCGAGGTGTCCCAGCCAAAGATTGTAGGCTTCATCGTCTTCGCTAAATACCGTGAAGGCGAGTCTGGACTTATCGATTGCCAGCCATTCGGGGGAGGTGAGAAACTCCCAGGAGAAGGCGATTGCTTCGGTCTTAAAGTAGTCGCCGAAGCTGAAATTGCCAAGCATTTCGAAGAACGTGAGGTGACTTTGGTCGCCTACTTCGTCGATATCGCCGGTTCGAAGGCATTTCTGTGCAGTTGTCAGGCGTCGGTTGGGAGGAGTTGCGATGCCCCGGAAATAGGGCTTGAACTGCACCATTCCTGCCCCGTTGAAGAGGAGTGATTCGTCGAGCTTTTCCGTCACGTCTATTGGTACGAGCGACCCTGAGGGGTAAATCGAGTGGCCTTTTGATTCAAAGAACCTCAGGTATTTGTCGCGCAATTCACGAACGGTCATGATTTTTTTGCAGGGTACCCGTCGGGAGGGAGTGCGCCCTGAACCAGGGCCCCGGCGAGGGGAGGGGATCGCCTCGCTCGATTCGTCGTTTTTTGGGTTGCGCCGTGGCGGCCCAAGGCCACTCCCTCCTCGGGCCTCGCTTCGCTCTGCCCTCGTCTGCCCCGCCGCGGCGCAAGAGGGTTTTGCTCACTGGGTCAGTTTTGGCCAGATTCGCCCTATCAGGGTCGGCGCTTGTTTTCCAACTCGCGTTCCGTTCTCGTCTTACCGGTCGGCGTCACAGTTGATTTCAAAGTTGTGATAGTCTGTCTTGGGGTATCTTGCTGAGACTCGCGGCATTGTGGCTCAGGATCACTCCTTGTTTTCCAGATGTCGTTCCCTTTCCCGTCCGGCCCAGCCGAGCCCCACGACTGCATTGCAACCTACTATCCAGCCTCTTTTTCCCGGAACGACTTTCTTCTCGCCAGCTGCCCCGCCGAGGCGCAGCCCTGGAGCGCAAGCGGAGGGGAGGGCTTGGCCTCGGGGAGGCGGGGCAGGCAAGAAACTCCCCTCCAGATTCCCAAGCTCTCAGTCATGAGGAATCTTGGAAGCCGGGGGCGGGCGACGAGGATCTTTTTTCGTCTGCGCATTCAGGCCCGAAGCCACGCCCGTGCCCCGATCCAATCGGGGCACCGCCCCTCGAATGCGCAGACCCCGGTTAGCTTGTCACTCGATGAAGCCAACTTAACAAAGAAAGGGATTCGAAAGAGGAGCAACAGTCTTCGCAGCGGTGGAGGGAAATCCTCTTCCTCGTCACAGGATTGGAGCAACCCCTCTCACCGTCGGTTTTCTAAATCCCAAGCATCGGATCACCCCTTGTTCTCCCAAGCCCCCCCTCCCCACCGTGCCCCGCCGAGGCGCAGCCCCGGAGCGAAAGCGAAGGGGAGGGCGTGGCCTCGGGGAGGCGGGGCGCGGCTCTCCGCCCACTCAAACACTTTTTCCGCCATAATCTATCCGAATCTTTATGGTGAAGTGGTCCGGCGTTTTTCCCGCCATTACAACTCAATTCCATTCCGATGGCAAACTGAACTTAGAGGCAACGGGGAGACATATCGAGCTCCTCCTGAACTCCGGCATCCATGGCCTTGTGGTCGCTGGATCGCTCGGCGAGAACAACACCCTGCTCCCAGAAGAAAAGCGAGCCCTCGTCTCGCTCGCAGTCGAGGTGGTGAATAGCCGCGTCCCGGTTCTCTCAGGAGTTTCTGAAACAACGACTGCCTCTGCCTGCCAATATCTCCGAGACATTCAGGCCCTGGGGGCAGATGGAGCGATGGTGCTCCCCGCGATGGTATATCCGGGGGATCGGGCCGAGATCCTCCACCATTTTCGAGCCTGCGCCAAAGCCAGCGATCTTCCGATCCTGCTCTACAATAACCCCCTGGCCTACGCGAACGACATCACGCCAGAAATGTTCGCTGACCTGGCTGCCGAAGAAAAGTTTGTCGCAATCAAAGAATCCAGCGGCGATACGAGACGGATGACAGAAATCAGGCGGCTGGTCGGGAATCGATACACCCTCTTTTGCGGAGTAGACGACTTGGCTCTCGAAGGGGTGGCCCTCGGGGCAGAAGGCTGGATCGCAGGGGTCGGGATCGCCTTTCCAGAAGCGAACCGAGCCTTCTGGAATCTCCTTATGAATCAAGATTTCGAAAAGGCCAGAAGTTTCTACCTCTGGTACAACCCCCTGCTCAAGCTCGACATCGGGTCGAAATTTGTTCAGAAAATCAAGCTCGCTTTGCAAGAAGTCGGCTTGGGCGAGGAGTGGGTGAGAACCCCTAGGCTCCCTCTGACTGGAGCAGAAAGAGAAGAGGTTTTGGCCACTGTTCGCCTTGCTCTGCAGACCCAGAACCAGGGATGGGCAGATGTTTAGTCGGCTGCAACTGAGCATCATCGACTCTCACACAGGGGGGGAGCCAACCAGAGTCGTCATGGGAGGCTGGCCGGAGACAGTGGGGAACTCCGTCAAAGAAAGAACTGTCTTTGCTTCAGAAAATCACGAGGGATTTCGGCGTTCCGTGATCCTAGAGCCAAGGGGGAGCGATATCCTGGTCGGAGCCTTGCTTCTGCCCTCGAATACGGCAGATTTCGGAGTGGCCTTCTTCAATAATGTGGGCTGGCTTGGCATGTGCGGCCACGGCACGATCGGACTGGCAGCGACCCTCGCAGACCAGGGTCTCATCACTCCTGGCCCAACGACTCTTGAAACTCCCGTCGGAACCATTACCTTTCACTTGGCAGAAAATGGCGACGTGACCCTTAACAACGTGCCTTCCTTTCGTCGCACCAAGAACCTTGCCATCGAAGTCGATGGTGAAACCTATGTGGGAGACGTCGCTTACGGTGGGAACTGGTTCTTCTTGGTAACCTCCCACTCATTTTCGATCACCCTGGGTGAAACGGAATCTCTGACCCACCTGGCTTGGAAAATTCGGCAACAGGTCAATCGTACTCATCCGGAAGTCGATCACGTTGAGCTCTTCGGCAAGCCGCTAGACCCAAACAACGATTCCCGCAACTTTGTCTTGTGCCCCGGAAAAGCATACGACCGTTCGCCCTGCGGGACGGGAACGAGTGCAAAGATAGCCTGTCTTGCTGAGGACGGAAAGCTGCTGCCTGGTGAAGAGTGGCTTCAGGAATCTGTGACTGGAAGTGTGTTTGCTGCGAGCTACCAGCCAGGAGGGCAGTGGGTGATTCCCTCGATTCGGGGAAGAGCCTATGTAACAGGGCGAGGAGTTTTGATTCTCGATACCTCTGACCCTCTCATTTGGGGACTCGCACCATGAGTTCATCGAAGGTCCTGGTGTTGGGGGGCGGAATTGTCGGACTTTCCTGCGCCTACGAATTGGCTTTGGCAGGATTTTCTGTCACAGTGGTGGATCGCAACCAACCGAGCCACGACCAGTGCAGCAATGGGAATGCAGGAATGATCGTTCCCAGTCACTTCGTCCCCCTCGCTTCCCCCGGAATGGTGCGACTAGGGTTGAAAATGATGGGGAATCCGTCGAGCCCTTTCGGCTTCGCCAAGCCCCTCACATTCGATCTGATCAAATGGTCTTGGCAGTTCGCGAAGGCAGGCACCAAAAGGCACGTAGCTCGAAATGCTCCCTTGCTTTTGGCCCTGAATCTGGCGAGTCGATCCAAATATCAAGAATGGGCATCCCGCCTCGGAACCTTTTCCGTAAAGACTGGGGGGTTGCTCATGGTCTGCGAAACCCCCAAAGCTCTCCACCATGAGGAGGAAGGTGCGGCGGAAGCTCGAAAACTTGGCTTAGCAACCGAGACCCTGACTCCTGACCAAGTGGTTGAATTGGACTCGGCGATCAAGGGTGATTTGGCTGGGGCTGTTCACTACCAAGATGACGCCCAAGTCCAGCCGGAGATTGTTCTGAGAAGCCTGCGTCAGGCGATCAGTGACTTAGGTGGAGTTCTCCGCTCTGGTGAGGAGTTTCGCGAATGGATTATTGAAAATGGAATCGTGGTTGGAGCAGAAACAAGCCTCGGCACAATCCGAGCGGAAACATTCGTCATCGCTGGAGGAACTTGGAGTTCGAGTCTGACCCGTCCCCTTGGCTATGAGATCGCCTTGCAACCGGGAAAGGGCTATTCCTTCGTGATCCCCCCTCTCGATGGCAAGGTTCAACCGAAAATCGGTGCGATCTTGGTGGAAGCAAGGGTGGCGGTAGCTCCTTTGGTCGAAGGAACAAGGGTCACAGGAACGATGGAGCTCGGGGCGTGGGGATCGGACATCAATGAGCAACGACTGGAGGGGATCAAAGAGTCATTTCATCGCCTCTATCCCGGAATTCCCCGCCAGGCTCTGGTTCAAAAGGTTTGGCAGGGCCATCGCCCCTGCACCCCCGATGGCCTTCCTTTGATTGGATCCCTGCCGGAACACCAGAATGTGATTCTCGCCACCGGGCACGCCATGATGGGGATGAGCCTGGGGCCTGTCACAGGGAGCCTTGTGCGCGACATTGTGACTGGGCAACTTTCCCGCCTTGATATCACTTCCCTTAGACCGAGGAGGGGGAACTAAATTCTGATGATTCGCAGCCACAACCCTGCCACCAATCTTGCTTTCGGGCCAGAGATCACTCCGTCGTCTCACGGTGAGATCGCCTCTCGTTGCCAGGCGGCACAGGCGGCCATTGGCCCTTGGGGAACTCCTCTTGGTCTTCGCGTGAGCTTAATGGAATCAGTTGCCGAACATTTGCAGTCGGTGAAGCAGGAGCTGGTCGCTTTTGCCCAAGAGGAGACAGGCCTGCCAGAAGCGAGACTGAACGGAGAACTAGACCGAACCGCCAACCAGTGGCGGATCTTTGCCAAGTTCGTGCAAGAAGGAAGTTGCTTCGGAGCAACGATCGATCCAGCCCTTCCCGATCGGACCCCTCTTCCTCGTCCAGATTTGCGGATGATCAAAATCCCCCTTGGCCCGGTCGCTGTATTTGGTGCGAGCAATTTCCCTTTCGCCTTTTCGGTGGCGGGGGGCGACACGGCGAGCGCAGTTGCAGCAGGGTGCCCAGTTGTCATTAAGGCAAACCCGGCTCACCCTCAATTGTCCCAGAAGGTATTTAACCTTTTGGTTGAGGCTTCGCGTGATGTTGGACTCCCAGAGAGCCTCTTTGGCTTGGTGCAAGGCGGAGCGAGAGAAGGACTGGCTTTGGTTCAAGATCCTGCCATTCAGGGGGTTGGTTTCACAGGGAGTCAAAGGGCAGGCTTAGCTCTCTGGCGTGCCTGCCAGAACCTCCCCATCCCGATCCCTTGTTTTGCCGAGATGGGGAGCTTGAACCCGATTCTGGTCTTCCCCTCTGCCCTTACCACACGCAAAGAGGCTCTTGCCGAAGGATATGTCAGCTCTCTGACTTTGGGGGTTGGCCAGTTCTGCACCAACCCAGGGCTCCTCTTGCTTCCCGAGGGAGAAGATGCAGAGGCATTCTTGAACCTTGTCGCCAAACGCTTAGGCGAAACTGCGCCAGCCCCGATGCTCTCCCCTGCCATTTCCCATGGATGTGAGGATGGCTGGAAAGCCCTAAGCCAGCGAGAAGGGGCGAGAGTGCTTGTGGCCCCATCGGGAGACGGCTGCTCTCTCTCGCCAGGCTTAGCCGCATTCCAGAGCCAGGCTGTGGTCGATTCCTTTGAGGAAGTTTTTGGGCCGATCGGAATCGTCGTCACCTTGCCTAAGGATTCCTTTACCCAGGAAGCGAGCCGGATTTTGCGGCTCCATCAGGGCCAGCTCACTGGCACGATTCATGGCGAGGAGGGAGAGGAGACGGAACTTGGCCTGTCTCTCCTCATGCCATTTGTGGGTCGGATCGTCTGGAATGGGTGGCCGACCGGGGTCGAGGTGACCCATGCCATGCAGCACGGAGGGCCGTTTCCCGCCACGACTGATGCACGGTTCACCAGTGTCGGGCCCCACGCGATCGATCGGTGGTTGCGCCCGATCTCGTTGCAAAACCTCCCTGCTTCTCATTGGCCGCCAGAGCTAGGGAACGGCAACGAACTGGGGATCAGACGGAGGGTCGGGGGACAGATGGAATGAGCGACGGGATCGAGACCATTCGGTCAAAGACGGGAGTTCGCAAGAAATACAAGGAGTTCAAGGCCCACCACGAGCCGCAGGTGGAGATCTGCTTTCTTCTCCAGGATTGGGACGATGGCTACAATGTCGGAGGGATGTTCCGCGTGGCAGATGGATGTGGTGCCCAAGAGCTGATCATGACTGGGAAGACCCCTGTGCCTCCTCACCCGATGATTGGCGTTACTTCTCTGGGTCACCACCGACGGATCCCTTTTCGATTCTTCAAGTCCCACGAAGAAGCTGCCCTGACTCTAGTTCAGGAAGGGTGGAGCCTTGTCGCGGTTGAGATTGCGGAAGGGTCGGTCAACTATTTGGAATTCGACTTTCCGCCCCGCACCTGTCTGGTCTTGGGAAATGAGGTGAATGGGGTCTATGGGTCTGTGATGAAGCATCGCACCGCAGCGGTTTATATTCCCATGATGGGGAAGGGGCGGTCGCTGAACGTGCATGTGGCTGGGGCAGTAGTTGCCTGGCAGGCAATCTTGGGCGCGAGGACTGGGTGAGAGCCTATGGTAACCTGACGGCTCCATGTTGGACCGAAAGCTGATCCGCGAGAACCCTGACTTTGTGAAGGAAGCAGCCCTCCGAAAGGGGGTCGTGGCCAAAGTCGACGAGTTTCTGGGCACCGATACTCTCTGGCGAAAAGCGACGCACGAATTGGGGGAAGCCAATGCCGAAATGAACCGGATCAGCAAGACGATCGGCCAGCTCATGGGTCAAGGCAAAAAAGAGGAAGCAGATGCAGCCAAATCCCAGACGGCTGAGCTGAAAGCCCGCATCAAGGAGCTTGAGGAGGACGAGAGGTTTCACGAAGCGGAACTCTGCAAGCTGGAACTGACTTTCCCGAACTTGCCTCATCCATCTGTCCCAGACGGCAAGACTCCCGAAGAAAATGTGACGGTGAAAGAGTGGGGGGACAAGGTTCTCGCCAGCAAGAACCACACAGAGATCGCATCGGAGTTGGGACTGATTGATTTCGAACGGGCTTCGAAGGTGACTGGGAGCGGCTTTGCGGTTTATACAGGGTTGGGAGCAAAACTCCAGAGAGCCTTGATTAACTTCATGTTGGACTTCCAGGTCGAGCATAACGGGTACCGCGAAGTTGCCCCTCCCGCCTTGGTGACGAGTCAAAGTCTGGTTGGGACAGGGAATCTTCCCAAGTTTGCCGAAGACCTCTACAAGTGTGAGGGCGACGACTTGTGGCTGATTCCGACCGCCGAGGTGCCAGTGACGAACCTCTACCGCGATGAGATCCTGGATCTTATCGACATGCCTTACAAGCTCGCTGCATATACCCCTTGTTTTCGGCGAGAAGCAGGGGCAGCTGGCAAGGAAACCCGGGGGATTCAGCGAACGCACCAATTCGACAAGATTGAGCTCGTGAAGTATGTTTTGCCGGAGTGGAGTTACGAGGAGCTTGAATCTCTTGTGACAGATGCAGAAGATATTCTTCAGGCCTTGGGGCTGCACTACAGGGTTCTGCTTCTTTGTGCTGGGGACATGGGAGAAAAGGGGTGCAAGTGCTATGACCTGGAGGTTTGGGCCCCTGGGGAAGGACGCTACTTAGAGGTTTCGAGTTGCACGAATTTCGAGGCCTATCAGGCACGCCGCTCGAATATCCGCTTCCGCCGCGCTCCTGGCGAAAAGCCTGAGTTCGTCCACATTTTGAATGGATCTGGCCTGGCTGTTCCCCGGTTGATGATCGCCCTCTTGGAAACCTATCGCCAGGAAGATGGCTCGATTCTGATCCCCGAGCCCTTGCGCTCCTACATGGGCACCGACGTCATTTAAGGGACTGTTTTTTTTGGCTTCTGGATGTTTTGTCTCAGCGACTGAGTATCATTCAGGCTCATTTTTTGGATTTTCTGATGAGAGTTTTGACACCTCTTTCGCTTGCCGTCGCCTTGGCGATTTCGGCACTATCCCAAGCTCAGTTCACGAGTTTTGTCTCTTTTGGCGATAGCCTGAGCGACAGTGGCAACATCAACAACTTGACATTTGGGATTTCGCCGGGGGCTGGCTACTTCAATGGCCGCTTCTCCAACGGTCCTGTTTGGAACGAGCGAGTGGCTGCCTCTTTTGGCTTAACTGCAGTCGCCTCGACCTCGGGAGGAACCAACTATGCCTATGGGGGCAGCCTCAGTGGTGCTGGTTTTACAAACTTCATCGTTCCGAACATGACTCCCCAGGTGAACAGTTACCTGGCGAGCAACACCCCCACTGCCTCGGTTCTCTTTACTGTTTGGAGCGGGGGGAATGATTACTTGAACGGCTCCACTAACGTCGGCCAAGTGGTTTCGAACATCTCAAACAATATCACTTCACTCTACAATGCGGGAGGTCGGCACTTCATCGTTCCGAATCTGCCTTTGTTGGGGAACATTCCTCGGAATATCGGAACGGTGAACCAGGGGCCTGCGAATGTCCTTTCGGCTGCCCACAACTCGGCATTGTCCAATCAGATTTCGGTTTTGAGGACAAACCTTTCCGGCATTAAGATTTACACGGTGGATATCGCTGGAATCTTTGAGGAAGTGCGGCTCAACCCTGGTGCCTTCGGCCTGACGAACGTGTCGGATCCTGCTTTGGTGAACGGAGTGGTCGTCCCAAATGAAGATCAGTATCTGTTCTTTGACTCGATCCATCCGACCAGGATCGGCCACCAACTCGTGGCAGACGCGGCAATTCGAGCTGTCCCAGAACCGATGACGCTGACGGCCCTGACCCTTGGGGCCCTGGCGCTTGCCAAGCGACGTCGCTCCAGAAAGTCAGCCTAGAACTGATCTGTCATGAACCCGTGGAGGTCGATTTTAATCGTCGGTTTACCCCTGTTTAGGTTCAAAATTGGGATAGCGAACCTGTTTTGAATGCACTGAGAGGCATGGAAATGCACCAAAACTCCCAAGATTCGTCCCAAGATTTTTTGGACAGGATTGAACCCCCGGAGTTGTGGCAGTGACCACGAACTGACGATACCCGTGTCGTGCGTGTATGGAGTTGGCGACTCGCTGGCCTGCCATATCCAGGGAAACAATGCCCCGGAATCGCGCTAAGTTCGATTTTAATCGTTGTCTGGTTGCCCAAACCTCCCCAACATCGGACAAATACTCAAACCGCTCTCAGGAACGATTTTAATCGTTCACCTGTGCTCCCGGTAAACAGGGATGTTGAGATTCCGCTCCTAATGACGTAATACAACAGTCTCGTTTGATTTTTCAAACGGACACTTTCTCTGCGTGGATGCTGGCAACTACTCGGACGACGGCAAATGCCGTTCCGTGGCCAAGCCTGGTTGCATGACGTAGCAAAACGCGGTTTGAGCTAGCTGTGTACACGGTTCTACCGTGTCGGTCCGAAACTTGGAGACTTTTCTTGGGCATCCCTTTGTTTCGCTCTGTAGCTCGCTGGATTTTGTTTATATCCCTCAAGACATCGCGTAATCGCTCGCGGCTTGAAACATAGGTTCGCTTACCTCCCAGTCTGGAAGCATCCCAAATTCTGTCAGCGGTGAAGCCTGATCCGAGCGGTGGATTTTTCTCCCCTTCTTTCCATTTGGCTAAGTAGAACGCCTTGCTTTCCTCATTGCTGTACTTACGACGAGAGTATCCAACCCAAGGCGTTCGAGACGAAACTCTGATTTCAGTTCGGGTTGCTAGAATCGCACGTCTCCAGCAGTCTCGAAGCACCGAAGTCGGTATTTCGTGGCTCAGGAGAACATGGAAGTGTGGATAGGGCTTCTCTTGCCATTCCATCACCCAGATGTATTCAAGCCGTTCGGAAGGTCGGTTCTTAGCCATCCAACGCCGTGCATTGAGCCACAGCCGTTGAATATGAGCCGCCACTTCTTCTGGAGATAAGGGGAACAGGTTGGGGTTCCTCCATTTTAGGCAGTCCCTACGAATTTCGGGCGGGTAGTGCAACACGGCGGCGTAAGCACACTGAGGTCGGTCCAAGATCGCCCGCATCAGGTTAATCGCTTGTCGTTCGCTGAAAAGCTCGTTACGCCCCTGGTAGCCACTATGATCGCTCTTCCTCCCGTGCATGGCGGTGATTTTGAGCCTACGCTCAGAGAAAACTTCGATCTTGACAAGCGATTCCCCGGATGGATGTTCGTTTGATGGTAATTCTAAATAGGGTTTGAATTTCCGCTTGCGTTTCATGGCGATCTCAGGGCTTGCATAGTCACGGTAAAAGTGACATAATGAACAAAGGATAAGAAACGTTATCTGTCGTTCACCCAAGTCCAGTATTCCTCATGAGCACAGCAATTCAAAATCGTCCGTTGGTCTCCAACCCGCCGAATCCTCAGATTCCGGCTCAAGCGCACTCCGATGAAGACGTTCTTGACCTTTGGCTTGGCCGGTACCAGTCGAAGAGCACG